>CAZVRB010000008.1:0-555 GCA_964629365.1 uncultured Leptospiraceae bacterium | reverse complement strand
GGTTCCCCCGGGTACGCAGCTTGTTCTTCATCAGCATGTTCAGCACCTCGTTGGGCGTCACCCTGAGCATCTCCCTGAGTACAGCGGGAGTGCTGAAGATGAGGGTCACGTCTGGTTGCCCCTCCACGTACCCCTCCACCCTTACCTTCCCCTCATGGAAACGAATGGCCCTGCTCACCGATTCATCCTCTGTACGAATGCCTACGGCGAAATTTACCCACCCGAAATCAGTTTTTAAATACCGGTTCTTTGATTTGCTGGTATTGAATATTAGTGCCATCAACCTGAGCAGTGTACCTGTTAAAATACTGGTAGGACCGGGGATACCCATGCGGTTCTCCTTTTACACTATAGTGAAAACAACCTGCTGGTATTGTAATACAGACATACGGAGGGTTTGTCAATTTAATTGCATATTGATTACTTCATCCCATTAAAAAAGGAGGGTGCATTTAATGCACCCCCCTTTATATAATAAACGTTAAATAGTCTATTTAATTAGAAGCCCAGCCAGTTGCCTATTACCGGTGAGAATTTTACTACAACACCGGTAAA
>CAZVRB010000007.1:9392-61854 GCA_964629365.1 uncultured Leptospiraceae bacterium | reverse complement strand
TCATCGTGTTCTTCTACAGATTTTTTCATTGATATCAGGCTTCGCACCCTTGCCACCAGTTCTTCCCTGTTCACCGGTTTGGACAGGTAATCGTTTGCCCCTGCCTGAAGGCCCGTGATGGTATCTTCGACCCTGGTCTTAGCCGTAAGCATCATTATGGGAAGGGCGTGTAACGAATACTTTTCCCGTATTTTTCGGCATACTTCATAACCAGACATGCGGGGAAGCATCACATCCAGCAGAATAAGATCTGGTAGCTGACCAGTATCAATCTTTTCAAGCAACCGGTCACCACTCATCTCGTGATCCACCTTGTATCCTTCCATTGTCAAGAAATTGATTAGCACCTGCAGGTTAACAGGGTCATCATCAACCAGCAATATATACTTGGGATCTTCGTCTATACTGGTTGATTCTCTTTGAAGGTTCAGATGAATTTCATCATTAAAAAGCCCGGTAAATCGTTCTGGAAGCATATTGCTATCATCTTCGTCATACCTTGCAGTTTCTTCCGGTTCGGCTGCCGGAAGGGTAAAGTAAAAGGATGAACCATTTCCCCTGGTAGACTCCACACGGATATCCCCACCATGCAGATCAACAAGCTTCCTTGTAATGGCAAGACCTAGTCCTGTTCCGCCAAATCGACGGGCATCAGAGCCATCTGCCTGTTCAAAGGATTCAAATATCCTCTCAATTCTGTCAGCAGGTATTCCGATACCTGTATCCGAAACAGCAATCTCAACCATGTTGTTTTTCCCGGAAAGAATAACTGCTGAAATTGCAATTTGTCCAGTTTCAGTGAATTTAACCGCATTACCTATAAGATTCATCATTATCTGCTGAATGCGATGTTCATCACCCTTAACGAATTCAGCGTTATCGGGGATATCCACTTCTACTGATAAACCCTTACTTTCGATAACCGGTTGGAGAATTGATAATACGAACTTTGTAACCGAGTGTATATTCACCGTTGTCTCTACCAGCTTAATATCACGGTTCTTCAATTTTGAAAAATCAAGGATATCATCAACAAGGTATGAAAGCCTCTGCCCGCTCCTGGTGATAAGGGCAAGATCATGCCTGGCATCATCTGTCAGTTGACCGGACACTCCACCCAGAAGTGATTCGGCAAGACCTATCATCCCGTTTAAAGGTGTTCTCAGTTCATGTGAAATATTCGCAAGAAACTCGTCCTTCAAATGGTCAAGTCGTTTAAGGTCACGGTTGTTGTTCTGAAGTTGTGATATTTCCATATTGATCATGGTAGTAAGATGGTTGAAAGTATTTGCCAGTTTACCAATCTCATCTGTAGAGGTAACAGGTACCCGGTAATTCATATTACCACTTTCAAATTCAGACACCGCTGAGGTTAACCTGTCGATGGGTTTTGAGAAGAACCTGCTGAACACAAGACCAAGCACACTCACCATCAACACTACTCCACCCGTGGCAAGAAAAGCGAAAGTTCGCATTTGTTTCACCGGTGCGAGTATTGTCTCTTTGGAATACAGCAACCTGCCCATGCACAACGGTTTCTTTCCCGGTAGCGATGCTGTCTTCACAAACTGGAAACACTTCTGGTCGCTATCCGGGCAGTTAATTTGTGAATACCCCGTGTTGTGTACCAGCTGATCAACAATTTCATGATCTATCCGGTCTTCACTGCCCATCTTCTTACCTTTTTCGGGGTAACGGGCAAGAAGTAAGCCATTGTACCGGGAATTTTTGGAAAGAAGAACCGCCTGGGCAGATACCAGCCCATCCTTCCTCAGTACATGCAATATCTTCATGAATTCACCAGCATCAACACGGGTGGCGTCCAGGTCACCACCGCTCACCAGCAGTGTATTAAGCACCGACCTGGCAAGCATACTGCCCTGCAATTCTCCCTGGTGGGTAAGCATGGATATGATATCTTTTTCCTGGCGTTCAAGAATGAAAAGCGATACCGGGAGGGCGGCAAGTAATGTGATAATGATAAAGGCAATAATGAATTTATAACGTATCTTCATGCATCTCCTACTGGAATTTTTCCACCGTTTCAAGGTATTTTCGTGCCCTTGACATGTACACCCTGGCTGTCTTGTTTTCAGGGTTTATGAGCAGCACTTTCCGCATTATTGAAATGCATTGTTCATATTTTTTTTCATTAAAAGCTTCTATACCACTTTGTTCAAGCTGCTGCACCCTGGCAGCCAGCCTGTTCCTGGTTTCGGCCAGTTTTTTATCAGCCTCATCGATGTACTCAGACGCATGCACAAGGTAGGGAATAGCCTCGTAATACCTTTTCTTTTGCAACAACACCCTGGCTTCAGCAAAGGCGTTTTCAGCTGCGTCTATATCTTCAAGTTTTTCCCGCGCCTCATCCATACCAGGATGGAGACGAAGTGCCATCTTAAAGTAATCACGTGCGTTCCCTGACTTTTTATCACGGAGTGCATCCATACCTTTTTTGTAGTAGTTTCGGGCCTGTTCCAGGTTTGAACGCATCTCCATTCTCGCCTGGTCCCTGTACTCTTCAGGTTCACCGGCTGCCATTGTATAGGACACCCCCAGGCTGAATGTGTTATTTACCAGCGGCTCACCTGACAGCCAGATACGGGTATAATCAGCACCGGCACGAAGTGAGACCCGTTGGGATATCTTCACGAAAGTACCGGCTGTAAACAGGTATCCCGCTTTGAAAGCATTTTCCTGGCGTCCTGTAAGAACGGCATTCACTCTCAGGTAACGGAAGTCAATTCCCGCTCCACCGAACAACCTGACTTTATTGTGGATATCATAATAAAAAAGAGGAGTAAGTGCAAGTTCATAGGAATATAGAAAGGAGTTAGAACTGTGTGTAAACTCATGTACCCCGATAGTTACCAGTCCATCAGCCATCAGGTAGTTGTTCACGGGCAGCGTCACGTACAGACCATACCGTATGGAAGGATCAAGCTTGCCTTCGTAATAACCGGAAATCCTGGAATATCCACCATAGGGTCCTATAGTAATACGGTCATCTGGAATAACAGGAGACAGGGTGGATTCTGCCAGAAGGGATGTTGTTATACACAGGGGCACTATCCAGAAAAAAGTGATCCACAACAAAACGCGGACAACTGGTGCAAGGGGAGCTGATTTTTGGAAATGTGATATCACCATCAGGAACGTATCTATAACCCTGTTTTTATATAATTGACAATACCTGATTACATACGAAAGTCAAGCCGGTTCTTTACCAGCAGATGCAAATAAGCTCATGGGTAGATACACATGCCGGCTCACCACCATAAAGCCATTCTGTGTTCAAACTGTCAATTTCACCAATCCTGCCCTTTTCAAGCGGACTGATCGATGTCCAACCGCTACAGGTAACACCAAAATCTAATCCGCCATCCTGTAACGATCCAGACCACCAGGAAGACGTTGATACCCCTGCATCATCAAGTGTTTTATTAATGGTGCCATCCATCAAGTCGCTCCAGCCGTAGGCCACCAGGGTACCGTCAGGAGATTTCACGGGCCAGTCAAGTGGAAGTCCATGCATGGCAGGGAAATTCTTGATTGAATCCATATCAGATATGCTGATAAAGGCTTTCACATGGGTCACATTCAGCTGTGGCTGTTGTTCTTCTTTCAATGTGGCACATTTATTATCAAGTTCTTCCCGTGCTGATGATGCAGTCATGGTTACCATGTCTCCCTTAAAAGAGCCGACGGAAAAGATATATATCACTCCACGGGTGGTTGCCGAGGTTGTGGTATAGGCGGACACATGATCATCACCGTCTTTGATCAATACGTTGAAATAGTAGGTTTTTCCGGGATCAAGGGTTTCTGCCATGGCAGTAGAGGTATCAATGTACCAGTCGGTTACCGGTGAACCGTTATTCATGGCATCATTTGCAGTAATAATATTATTTGAAAGTGAACGATACAGCCTGTATCGAAGGGCGCTTTTCTGTGTATCATCATCAGAACCGGTGGTCCAGTTGAGCGTCACACTGTTGGCATTCACAGAAGAGGTAACAATAACACCGCTATCACCCGGTATGGGAAATGAATTTGAAGGGTCTGAAGGGTCAGTATTCTGGGCAGCTGCGTCCTCATTGTCCACAACCTCATTAATTCCATCATTGTAACAGCCACCGAAAAGTGGAAGAACGGTAAGCAAAGAAATAACAATTAGCAAACTCGTTACCGTCCGACCGGTCTTTGGTGTAAAATTAAAAATCACTGCCTTTCTTTTTGCAGTGATTACTTTTATTACCCTGATAGCGCTTACAGCCATTATGTTTTTCATAACTACCTCTTGTGACTACCCTATAACACCACCTGTCACGTTTAAAATGTACATCAACTTCTATATGTAATGTACTCAATTACTGCGCAAAAATCAAGAAATATTAATTTTTTTTTGCGTTTATTTCTTCAATGGTTTTAATACTCGGTATGATAATCAATACAGAGAATATACTTTTCCCCATCTATACTGGTGAATGAAGTAGATAACGTTGTACAGAGCTCTCCCGATGCCGTTGAAATATAAGGCCCGGTTGTATATTTCAACATACCAGCATTGATGAAATAGTAATAATCCTTGAAAGAAAGATCTTCACCTTTTTCAGCTGGACGAAAAAGTCTGTTTGAAGTTACCGCAGAAAAACCTGGATTCACAACGGTGTCAGTCACCTGTATTCCATTTGAATCCAATATATATCCGCAGTGTATTTCGTTGTACGCCGGCAAAAGATCTGAAAGCATGGAATTCAGCTCATTACCATAACAGGATGACAGTTCATTTTTTATCTCTGCTGTAATATGGTCAAGAAACCTGAATGTATCCTTTTTGCTCTTTACACGGTTGAGCATATGATCCTTGAAATTGCGGGCCTGTTCCCCTATCCTGCTGTATACCTGGTCAACCGGGATCCCGGTTGGCCCGACGGGTTCAGAGAAGAAGAACCCCTGAAGCACATCTACACCCAGTTCAAGAATGCCGGCTGCGTCTTCACTGTTTTCTATACCCTCGGCCACCACCACGGCACCTGTTTTGTGTCCCAGGTTCACCAGTGATCGAACCAGTTCCTGCTTGTAAAAACTTCTGCTAATATCAAGCACTAACGAACGGTCGATCTTTATAACCTGTGGACCAATTGAGAATATCCTGTCCCAGTTAGCATTACTCTGTCCCATATCATCAAGGGCGATAAGGAAACCATTTTCCCTGTAGTTCTGCACAAATGTTTTAAGTACCTCGGTGGAACTGTTGCAGGATTCAACTATTTCGATCATTATACTGCCGGGATCCATGTCATACTGGCGCACCAGATCCAGCAACATGTCTGATCCCACAGTTGTGTCATCCAGGATGGATATATCAAAGTTAATAGACAGAAGAAGGTCGGGATTATCCCGGTAAACCGGGTAATACGATGATACCGCCTTCTTTCTGCACAGCCTGTCAAGCTCAGGCACCAATCCCTTCTGCCGGGCCGCGTCAAATAACTCTAAAGGTGAAATCAGGGCACCTGTTAACGGGTCAATTCCACGTGACAGTGCTTCATATCCAATCACCGTTTTTTTTCTAAGAGACACAAGGGGCTGAAAATGTGTCTCAATCAATGAATCATCAATTATTTGCTTAATATCCAACACTGCTGTTTTTACTGTATCCATATTATTTATTCCCAGAAAATCCGGAAGCCATATTCCTGTTTATTATACTCTAATAAAGACATTACTTCAAATCGTATCCCTGTGTATACCTAATTTTTTTAAAATCCCTGCACCTCAGGCGCTGCGCACCTTTCAGGCACCCTGCACCTTTCAGGCACTTCGCACCTTTCAGGCACTTCGCATACCCACAATAGCGATGCTGCAGACATTCATCATGGGGAATCCACCCAGGTTGTGGGTTAAGCCAAGCTTCGGGTTTTTTAACTGGCGTTCTCCCGCCCTTCCATGTAGCTGCAGGTATACCTCGTAGAGCATTCGCAACCCGGAAGCCCCGATAGGGTGCCCGAAACATTTCAACCCGCCGTCGGTCTGGCACGGCAATCCCCCGTCCAGATCGAAAAAGCCGTCAAGAATATCCGCGGGGGCTTTCCCCCTTTCGGAAATATGCAGGTCCTCCATGGTGACAAGCTCGGTAATAGAGAAACAGTCATGTACTTCAAGCATGCTCAGCTCTTTTCTTGGATCCTTTATGCCGGCCTCTTTGTACGCCTCAGTGCTTGCCTTTGAAGCGGTAACAAAATGGGCCCCGTCCCAGTTGCTGAAGGCAATTTCTTCACCGTTGCTGAGAGAAAGCTGCAGGGCTTTTACCGTAACGAAGTCCTTCTTGCCAAGTTTTTTTGCCATCTCCGGGGTAGTAACTATGGCGCACGCGGCCCCGTCACTGACACCGCAACAGTCGAAAAGACCAAGTGGAAAGGCAATCATGGGAGAATTCAGTATCTGCTCCTCCGTAACCTCTTTTCTGAGATGTGCCTTCCCATTCAATGCGCCATTTTTATGACTCTTTGCCGAAACATGGGCCATGGCCTTTTTCAAATCTTCCATCTTTACACCATACTTGGCGGTGTAGCTGCTGGCCAGCATAGCAAAGCAACCGGGAGCAGTCACATTGGGAAACCACAATCCGTTCAATGTTCCCATGGCTGAACTGAATTCGGGCAGTCCGCCGTATCCAACATCCTTCAACTTTTCAGAACCGATGGCAAGGGCGATATCATATGCCCCCGAGGCCACCGCGTACACGGCCCCCCTGAAAGCCTCGGTACCACTGGCACAAAAGTTCTCGGTTCTTGTAACCGCAATGTTTGGCAACCGTAATGCCATAGAGGCGGGCAGCGCGCTTTTACCCACGTTCACTTCATCAAAACAACTGGCAAACCATCCCGCCTCTATCTGGTTTTTCTCGATACCCGCGTCTGCAACTGCCTCCTCAAAAGCTTCAACCATCAGGTCCTGAGAACTGTCATCCCAGCGTTCGCCAAACCTTGTACAACCCATGCCTATAATGGCAACCTTATCTCTTATTCCTTTTGCCATGATTGTCCTCCTTTACCCCGCCCTGGGTACGGCTTTCCAGAAATAGCCGCTGAATCCACGGGTGTCATCCCTGTACCTTCGCCTGAAAGACAGGTCAAGTTCCATACCCACAGATATGTTATCAAGCTGACAGTCGGTGAAATCAAGCATTGTACGTCCCCCCCCTTCAAACTCAACAAGACCGTACACCGCCGGCGGGTCGATGGATGCGGACAGCATATCGCCGGTATACATGAAAACCCTTGCTGTTTTTCCAGGAAAGTGATAGTCCTCCATGTCATTTACCGCGTTACACTCCGGGTTCACGCACATGGGTGAAGGGGGAAACTGAACGGTACCGCAGGCCCGGCACCGTGTACCAGTCATACCAAGCAGCATCTTTCTGTGCCGCCACAACGCGGTTAGCGGGGTGTTCTTCACAGACTCACCCCTGATACCCATGTCAGCGGTTATCATATCCCTGAACTTCAGGTATTTTGTATATGACACTATTTCAATTTTATGCTGCAGGCTGACGGTGAAACCGCGGGGGCGTGAAATTTTCTTGATGGCATCTGTCACCCTGAAGCCAAGAACATCGCATCCCTGGCCAAAACCTGCCACAATTATAATTTCACCGGGGTTGGCCCTGTCAAGAACAGGGTTGAGCATCAGCAACGGATGTGCCGAGCCGGTATCGCCGCACTCATCATGAAGATTATCCTGAACCTTCTCTTTGGGCAGCCCAAGCTTTTTCGCGATATTGCCGTGTTCACGATTATAATAGCAGGGATAAACGAAGTGTGAAACATCATCCAGGTTCAGGGAATGCTTATCCATAAAACCGGCAACAGCCTGTGGAATTATTTTCGCGTACCCCTCATCCCGTACCCATCGTTCCTCCCAGGTATAATCAAACTTTTTATCCGGGGCCCTGTAATGATCAACCAGGTCGTGCTGAATTGAATACGACCCCAGGTATTCGGCGATAACATCATCATTGCCAACCAGGATGGCTGCACCGGCATCACCAAGAAACATCTCGTACATGGTTGCAGATTTTGCCATCCTGTTGTCGGCCGCGGCCACAAGTACCGCTGATGACTCCCCGCTCTGGGCCGCGTCACATGCCGCTATAAGCGCCCCGGTTCCCGACTTGAGTGAACCGGTAAAATCAGAAGTGCGTACACCTTCTTCCGGCAGGTTTAGCGCGTTGGCAACTATACCGGCATTCTGCCGGTCGAGGAATGCAGGGGTGGTAGTGGCAAAATAGAGGGCGTTGATATTTTTCCCATCCATTCCGGCACAGCAATCATATGACGCTGACACGGCCATGGTAATTGAATCTTCATCCCAGTTTGCAACGGCACGCTCACCTTTAGCAACGGCAAATAGTACCGGGTTAAACCATGCCATGTTTTGTACAACCGTCATCCGGGGTAACCTGTGCCGCGGCAGGTATCCTCCATAGCTTACTATTCCAGCCATTACGAACCTCCTCCTGCATACCAGGGGGGTTAATGCACCCTGGTTATTTTAATAACGGCGCCATAAAGCCGAAACTCTCTCCAAGATTGCCAAGGGGCTTTGCGTCGCTTATGTCTGTAATTTTGCCCCAGTTCTCTTTTATTTCTTCCGGTGAAATTTCCCGTGACCCGTCCCCGATAATCGTTCCACTGGCGCATACAACCGCTGTTCGGCTGTACCATCCGGCAGCGCAGTTGAATATCATACCACTGTCCTGGCAGTCTTCAGAGGACAAAAACAATACCAGCGGCACAATGAATTCGGGTTTCAGCTTTTCAAACATCTCCGGTGGCAATACATCTTCTGTCAGACGTGAAGCGGCTACGGGTGCAATAGTATTTGAAAGGATATTATTTTTAGCCCCTTCGATTTTCAAAACATTCATGAAACCGATAAGCCCGGTCTTGGCTGCAGCGTAATTGGCCTGGCCGAAATTACCATACAGTCCGGCACCTGAAGTGGTAAACACGATTCTGCCGAATCCCTGTTCCTTCATCTTTATAAAGGCTGGCCGGGTAACGCAATACGCCCCTTTCAGGTGCACCCCTACAACAGAGTCCCATTCTGACTCGCTAATCTTGGGAAAGCTTCTGTCCCTGAGAATACCCGCGTTGTTTATAAGGATGTCAACCTGGCCAAAGGCGTCGATTGCCGTTTGTATAATATTCTCACCACCTTCAACGGTTGCCACGTTATCATAATTGGCTACAGCCTCGGCACCAAGGGCCTTTATTTCGTCAACAACCGTATCTGCCGCGTTATGACTTTCACCTGAACCATCCCGTGATCCACCAAGATCGTTCACCACAACCTTTGCCCCTCTTTTTGCGAATTCAAGGGCATATGTTTTACCAAGTCCGGCACCCGCGCCGGTAATAACAACTACCCTGTTTTTAAAATCAATTGAAGCCATGTACAACCTCCCATTTTTTTATGGATTTATTTTATAATCTCACGAATTACTAATTACTTGTTACCATCAACTACCAGGCACCATCCGTTTTTCAACACCTCTTTATCTTCATCATTACGCGCGGTAATGCCGAATGTTTCTCCTTCATCACTTTTTTTCATCTTGAAACCTTCAAATGAAATAGTCTGTCCCGGAAGAACAGGTCTCGCGAAACGAACATGCAGATTGCGAAGCCGCATGGGATCCCGTTCTTTCCCGCAAAGATTATCGACTGCTGCCTTGTGGGTAAATGCCATGGTGCACAGTCCCTGTAAAATTACTCCAGGCAACCCTACCTTCCTGGCAAAGTCATCATCCACGTGTATGGGATTATGATCACCTGAGGGTTCTGCGTAGATGAAGCTTTGTCCGTTTCGCACCTTCATGCTGTCTTTCCAAATCAATTCGCCCCTTTCCACGGGATTTTCTGTATGGTCAGCAGGTTGCCCTGATCCCGCGCTTCGGTCGTAGAACTCCCATCGCGATACAACTACTTTCTCATCATGCTGGTTAAAACTGCTGGTTTCCCAGCCCAGTATAGCCCCCTTTTCACGCACATGAATGTGGGTAATAATCCCCTCGGTTTTGATGACATCATCGGGTTTTACCGGTTTGAGCCATTCAAATTCCTGGGAATAATGCACCACCATCATCATATTCAATCCCACTTCTTCATCGAACATGATCTCTGCCGTGGGACCAACCGCGTAATTTACCGCGAACATGGGAGGAACAATAATCCCCGCTTCTCTCCTGTTATCAAAATAGGCGTCATTATCCTCGTTATACGCCAGGGCATAATATATACTTTCATGCCGGTTTATTGTAACCGGGCCAGAAGAATACTTTTTTCCGATAACTTTTTCATTAAGGGGCATACAAAACCTCCTGAAATATCAGTATGACAATGGCAGGTATATTGCAGGTGAAAAAAGAAAATTAGCATTGTACACAAATAGATATGTGACTTATGAGACTATTTGTTGTATTACAATAAGTTCGATATTACTTTTACCAAACAGATATGTCAATTCATTTTCCCACAAGGCTGCCCCTGCTTACTCATCGTCTTTATGCAGGTATACAGTATGGGTTGGAAATGGAATTGATATGTTCGCCTCGTTGAGGGCATTGTATATTTTTTTTGTTGCTTCGAGTTGTTTATAATACTGGTCTTCGTAAAGAGGTATCCAGAATTTTGCTTTGAAATTAAGAGAAAAATCTCCCATCGACATCATCAGGCATTTTGGTTCGGGGTCTTCCAGGGCATCTTCAATATTTCTTATGACACCAAGAACCACCTCTTCGACACGGTCCACATCGCTTCCATAGGCCACGCCAAAATCCACCACGACCCGAATAGCCGGATCCGGAAGCACAAAGTTTTTGAACTTCTTATTCACCAGTTCGCCATTTGGTATCACCACAATTTCGTTATCAAATGTCTTCAGCTTTGTATACCGCATACCAATTTCATTTATGATACCCATGTCTTCGTCAATAACCACCTTGTCACCGACAGCGATAGATTCATCGGTTAACAATATCATACCACCGATCAGGTTCGCGATAGTATCCTTTACCGCGAATCCTACAGCGAAACCCATAATCCCGAAGGAAGCAATAAGCGGGGCGATCTCAATGCCGAATTTTGAAAGTATCACCAGTGCTGCCATCATCAGGTAAAAGAAATTTACAATCTTTATTATAAATGGTACCATGTCAGTATCCATTCTGTCACCAAGCTTATGTACCACATGTTTGCCCCATGCCCTGATAAAAAATTCAGTTACCTTCATCGCCATATATGTTGCCAGTGCGATGATGATACCAATGAACAGGTTTGTAAGAAAATCAGTCATTTGAACGGACAGTTTCAAGGGGATAATGGCCAGGTGCAGCCCAACCAGGAATATGATCCACTTTACAGGTTTTCTTATGGCATTAATAACACCATCATCTGTATCCCATGCTGTCTTTTGTATAAACCTGTGGATCAACCTGTTGAAAGAATAACTGGAAATTATCGAAACAAGATAAAAGAATACAACGATTAAAAGTGAATACAACCACTTGTTTTTCACAAGAAAACCAAGCTGTGATTCACGAAGCCGTGTAAGCACCCAGTTAATTATTGTCTGATCAGTTCTGCCGGCATCCCTGTATGTACCTGATATCCCGTAGTTCACGATCCATGTAGCGCTGAGGGCGGCAAATTTATCTATATTATCTAAAAAGTCTTCATTAACTGTTACCTGTTGTTCACGGCCTTCAATTACTGTATCATTTTCATTATTAATAATTGAATAATTGAGGCGAACAATAGAATCCTGAACAATATATCGTCCAAACACCCCAACGGGTACCTGCATATGGGTAAGAAGCTTTCTCATTTCATTAACAGAATAAAGATCTTTATCATCAATACCCAGCTTTTCGCGGGCCTGTTCAACCTTTTTACTCGCAATGATCTGTATATTTCTGTGGCCCTCCAGGCTTTCAGCTATACGTTCTGGCATATACCTGGAAAGATAGGTCATGGATGATCCTGTATAATTATAGAAATCAGTAATTACAACAGGAACACCCCTCTCGTATTCCGGGTTACCCACCTTTTTCTGTGAGCTATTGGCAGCATAACTACTCAATGGAAAGAAAAAACTGATAAGCAGTATCACTCTTACAAGTGTCTTCATAATTCCTCTTTATAAAAACTCCATCAGGAAAGGGTAATCTCACTTCCAACCCTGATCATTGAGAACCTGTCACCAAAAACATTGCTGAATTGATCAAGTGCCCAGTCAGAGCTGTCATGGGGGGAAAGGGCAACAATACCAGGGTTTTCATCATCGATCACCTGTATGGCGTCTCTCACGTCTTCTTCGTTTATACCGTTCCATGGCATCCGGTCAGAACCCACGATACGCTGTATGTTAACCGGTCCAATCATGATGCGTCCCCCCTTCACCGGCAGATGCAACCCGCCAATTACCGCGTACACCGGCTCGTCAAAAAGCATCTTCGCCCTTTCAAGTATTCTATCAATGGAAGGATGTCCGCATCCGATCACCAGCACAATGCCCCGTCCCTTCAACCGAACAGCCAGCACATGCTCCAGGGTATACCCCATAAGGTAGAGAAACCTGGGAATCGCCCCCATCGAGTAGATACCCGGGGCAATCTCCATAGGATCAGCCGCTATATGGATGTCCATACTACCTGTCTTCACCCGTGCTGATGGTGAAACCTTTTCGGGAGCATATACCGGTATGGATGGGACAGTCACGTCACCGGCTGAAGGGCTGAAGGTCTTGTTTTTCTGATCACTCATTCCGCCCACGTGATCCAGGTGCACATGACTGATAAAGATTGCGTCAAGATCGTTCATCTGCACCCCCAGCTTGTTCATGTTATTCAAAAGAGGAGAGGGATGAGATGAGCCGGCATTTAGTCCCATGTCCATCAGCATTGTGAAGCCATCGGCCTTCACCAGGTATGAAACCCCGGCTTCGGTCTGAAGGCCACTGCCATCATCATAATAATCAATCAGGGGGAGGACGGAAAGCTTTGACACTTCGCCGGAACTTTTCATCTTATTCAAACTAACTGACCCGAGTTCAGCCGCCACCTTCTTTCTTCCGGCAAGAAGTTTCAGCATTGTAGTCACGAATAAAAGAAAGAACAGAATAATAATACCCGAAATGACATATACCACCATCATACAAAACCTCCTTAAGCTTCAGCCAATTTTACAAGTGTGTATACCATTCAATAAGAAAAAATTCAATGTATTTTCTCACGCATATGTAAAAACATTATTTTTGTGATATATTTAAGCAATAAAACACAATATTAGGCTTGACTAATTCTTTTATCATGTAATATACAGGTTAAAAGAATTAGTCAGAATATTGAATCAAGGGTATACACAAATGGCAAAAGAAGACCTGAACACATCCTGCGACAGCTCTGAATTTGAAGATTCGGGACTCAGCGCGAACATGGAAGATTACATGGAAAACATTGCCCTGCTAGCCAGGGAAAAAAACGTGGTTCGCGTCAAGGATATAGCAAAAAGCCTGAATATCAAGATGCCAAGTGTATCAGCCGCTTTGAATAAACTGAAAGAAAAGGGTCTTATCAATTATGAAAAATACGGCCATATCGAACTCACCCAAAAGGGGCAGCATATCGCCGAAAGCGTGTACAGGCGGCATTCCTTTCTCTCAGAGTTTTTTCACTCTATATTGGAAATGAACGAAAAGAACGCCAATGACCAGGCATGTAAGATTGAACATCATCTCTCACCCGAGGCCTGCACACAGCTGAACAAATTTATCGAATTTTACAAGTCAGAAAACAGTTCCAATGCAGACTGGACTGAAAGGCTTTCCACTACATTGCGTGAAAAACACCTCTCAGACATGAAAGAGGGAGACAGTGGTAAGATCTTGCGAATTCTTGGCAGCGGGCCCCTTAAGAAAAGACTGATCGAGATGGGATTTCGCAGGGGAGAGACAATAAGGGTGGTAAAATACGCTCCACTGCGTGATCCCATGGAAGTAGCTATAAAAGATTACCTGATTTCCCTGCGGGTAGAGGAAGCAAAATCCATCATAGTTGCAGGAAAAGAGGGCCAGGATACGTAATGTCAAAAAAAGAAATTGTAATTGGACTGGTTGGAAACCCCAACTGCGGGAAGACCACACTTTTCAATGCCTTCACCGGGGCAAGACAGAAGGTGGCAAACTGGGGCGGCGTTACAGTGGAACGCCGCGAAGGAAGCATTTCCCATCGTGGATACCGGATCCGCATCATTGATTTGCCAGGTACCTACAGCCTCACCTCTTACACCATAGAAGAGCTGGTTACCAGGGACTTCATTCTCAATGACAAACCGGATTTTATAATCAATGTTGCGGACGCGGGCAACCTCGAAAGAAATCTCTACCTCACAACGCAACTGGTAAACATGGAAGCGAGGGTAATTCTGGCCCTTAACATGTTCGACGAGGCAAAAGCCCGGGGACTGCAAATAGACGCGAAGCAGCTTGGCAGACTGCTTGGCATGCCAGCCATTCCCACCATAGGCACAAGGGGAGAGGGAATCGAAGAGATACTTGACACCATCATTGATGAATATACCAGTCCCGATGAACGAATACGGCAGATAAGCATACCATTTGGAAGAGATATCGAGCGTGAGATCGAAATAATTCAAAAATCAATAGAGGAGCACAGCAACGGCACACCCGCCTACCCCGCAAGATGGATGGCAATCCGGCTGCTTGAAGGGGACAATGATGTCGAGAAGAAAGCTGCATCAATTGCAACCCCGGGTATTATTATGGAACAGGTTGAGGCTTCCAGGAAACATATCGAAGAGTTGTTTCGCGATGATATCGAAACAATTTTTTCAGATGTCAGGTACGGCTTCTTAAGCGGGGCGGTAAAAGAAGTAGTCAAAAAAACAGCCATTAAACGAAAAGATATTACCGAAGATATTGACAGGGTAATTACCAACCGGTTTTTGGGATTTCCAATACTCATCGTATTCATGTGGATACTCTTTCACCTTACCTTTTCACTGGGTGAATATCCCATGCAGTTAATAGAATCAGCCGTCAGCTGGCTGGGAGCCAGGGCACAACTGATGCTGCCCGCCGGCCCTCTCAAGGATCTCCTGATCGAGGGGGTCATCGGGGGAGTTGGTGGGGTTATCGTTTTTCTACCCAACATCCTGATACTTTTTCTGGGTATAAGCATAATGGAAGATACGGGCTATATGGCAAGGTCTGCCTTTATAATGGACAAGATAATGCACAGGATGGGTCTGCATGGAAAGTCTTTCATACCCCTTGTAATGGGATTTGGCTGCAATGTTCCTGCCATCATGGCATCACGAACCCTTGAAAATGAGAAAGACCGCATTGTCACGATATTAATCAATCCCTTTATGAGTTGCTCTGCCAGGCTTCCCGTATACGTATTATTTGCCGGTGTCTTTTTTCATCATCAAGCGGGAATGGTGATATTTTCCCTGTATCTTATCGGCATATTCATGGCATTCATATCCGCAAAGTTATTTAACGCCATATTCTTCAGCGGCGAATCCACACCCTTTGTAATGGAACTGCCACCCTACAGAATGCCCACCCTGAAAACGACGATTCTTCATATGTGGGACAGGGCTTCTCATTATCTCAGAAAAATGGGAGGGGTAATACTTGCTTTTTCCATAATTATATGGGTATTAAGTGAATATCCGAAATCACCCGAGGTAACAAATCATTATCAGCAATTAATTCAGGAGACGCAGGAGGAATACAAAAACAGAATTGAACACACCCTTCGCCATTCTCCTGACAACTCATTGTCGGTGATTCAATTGGAAGAAGAGATGGGAAAAGAACTTACAACCATTGCCATGCAGAAGAACATGGCCGAAACCCGTGAAACCTTTATCGGCATGTTTGGAGACCTCATATATCCCGTCATAAAACCCCTGGGATTTAACTGGCAGATGGGAATAGCACTATCAACAGGTTTCGTGGCTAAAGAAGTGGTAGTCAGCACCATGAGTGTACTCTTTCAGGGTGGGCATCAATTTGAAACAGCACCACATGCGTCCGAACCCCTTGAGAAAAGACTCAAGGAACCGCAATTCAATATCACCCCCCTTGTAGCGTATACCTTTATGCTGTTTGTGTTATTGTACGTTCCATGTATTGCCACTATCGTAGTTATTGGACGCGAGATTGGCTGGCAGTGGGGAGTCTTTTCCATTTTTTACCAGCTGGTGGTGGCATGGACATTCAGCTTTCTCGTCTACCAGGGTGGACTGCTTCTCGGATTCACGTAATCACCTAAACCGGCTTGACTTTTTGTGTGAAAGCAACTACGTTACTAACATATCTCATGTTCTTCCTGCATGCCCTGATTATGGCAAAAGGAGTGTACCAAGGTGGCCGGTTACCTGTATACGATGGAAGACATAGAAAACACCTACGCAAACATTACTCATCATATATCTACCAGGGATATTATACTCAGGCACTCATCCAACACCACTGACATCAGGGCCATTTCCATTGATTCGCTTGATCTTTCCCATGCAAAAGATGTGCTGGATCTTGGATGTGGTTATGGATACTTCATTGAAATACTGAGAAACAGGCTCCATAATGATGCCCAGGTAACGGGAATTGATATTATCGACAATCAAAACAGGGAAAAATTTCTTTTTAGCGTAAATTCCATCGGTTACGAAGGGGAATTTGTTCATGGAAGTGCTGATATAATCAACAGTATGGGGGACAATACTTTTGACCTGGTGATTTCCAGTTATTCACTTTATTTCTTTCCCCATCTCATACCCCATATCTCGAGAATACTTTCACCTGGAGGAATATTTATCTCATTAACTCATTCACGTGATACCCTCAACGAGATAGTAAAAATGATCCCATTAAGTATTTCTGACTCGGGTATTACTCCACCCTCAAGAATGACTATTGAAGAACTTTTCTCGGCATTCTGCGTAGAAAACGGCCGGATACTTCTAGAACCCTATTTTGATAAAGTCGAAATCATACACTATCCCAACTCACTCGTATTCAAAGATATTCACATCGATGACTGTATCAGTTACCTTGACAAAAAAAAACACCTGCTGTTTAAAGAAATAATCACATCCCACTCAGGTATGATAAGACAGGTGATTGACAATTTCTACTATCGTATTATGGACATGGCATCAACTGAACAACTGTTGACATTAACTAAAAATGATGCCATATTCAGGGCATATCATTCTTCCGGAAATGGCACCACTACATGAAAAAAAAACGCGTGTATTGTACACATTGCGGTTCGAGACTTGAAAAAAAGCATATTGATGACAGGGAAAGAGACTACTGCCCCGCCTGTGATACCATCTTCTATGAAAATCCACTTCCGGTTGCCTCAAGTATAGTCTTAAACGACAAGCGGGAAATTCTGCTGGTAAAGAGAAAAAATGATCCCTACAGGGATATGTGGTGCCTTCCCATTGGATTCGCTGAATCACATGAAAAACTTCAGGAAGCCGCGTTACGGGAGCTGAAAGAAGAAGCAGGTATTGATGGACAGATCATACAGCTCATCGACGTGGACACGGTAGACAATTATTACTACGGCAGCCTGGCCATAGTTACCTACGAGGTTAAAAGAATGGGGGGGGACGTGAAAGCCGGTGATGACGCTTCTGATGCCAGGTATTTCCCCCTTGACCAGCGACCTCCCCTGGCATGGTCATCCAATGAAAAAGCCATAGACATGTTCACAAGCCTGTATCACGACATGTGGGCCATGATTGAATCTTTCAAACACCTGTACCCTTCCATGGATAACCCCAATGATATATCAACCCATGAGCAGCAACAGGAGGAACTGCTTTCCAATGTACTCATATCCATGATTGACACGGATTTCGATGAAATAACTAATGAATGGCAGCAGGAAATCCATTTAACACTCCCGGATCTTCAACAATGGTTTGAAACAATAACCTGGATACATACAGCCATACTCAGAAGCGTGCAGCACTGGCTGGGTGGAAATATGAGTACATCTCTTTTTAAACAATTTTCAGCCGCGGGAAAGGCGTTACGTGACCTTCATGTACCCCTTGAAGAGATACTAACCGCCCTTGCCCTGAGTAGAAAATCTATATGGCAGCACGTAATACGCAAGAGAATACTGGCCTCACCTCTTGAAATATACACTTCTCTTGAATTGAACAACCGGATAATATTTTGTTATGACAGGGTTATATACAACCTCACCCGTGGATATTTCAAATGAAGTTAAAATAACAAACGCGCTGCCTTTTCGGGCAGCGCGTTTGTTATACTTGTGAGGAGGTTGGAAATTATATGGGTAATTATGCGCTTTGCCGCTTTTTTTCTTTGATTTTCTCCAGCACCCTGGTCTGGGAATCCTTCGGAAGCGGGGTATAGCTTGTAAACTCCATTGAATAGTTGGCACGCCCGCTTGTCATACTCCTTAACTGTGTAGCATACCCGAACATCTCCATGAGGGGAACAAATCCATTCACCTTCTGGGCGCCTTTTCTGAATCGTCTCATTGATTCAACACGTCCCCGGCGTCTATTGAGATCGCCGATAACATCTCCAATATAATCATCGGGTGTGTTTATCTCGATTTTCATTAACGGTTCCAGCAGAACCGGTGCCGCTTTCAGAAACGCCTCCTTGAAACATATGGACGCGCATGTACGGAATGCCATGTCAGATGAGTCCACCGCGTGAAAACTTCCATCAAGCAGAACAACCTTTACATCAACAATTGGAAATCCGGCAAGAATGCCTTCTTCCAGGGTTGCCTTAACCCCTTTCTCAACTGACGGGATAAATTCCCCGGGTATGGCACCACCCTTGATGTGGTCCGTAAACTCGAATCCTTTTCCCGGGTTGGGCTCAATTCTAAGTTCACAGTGGGCATACTGACCCTTTCCACCAGTCTGTTTTGAATATTTCAACTCGTTCACCGCTTCAGTGGTAATTGCTTCCCTGTAGGAAACAGAAGGTTCACCTACTTCAACATCTACACCGAACTCGTGCTTTATACGGTCTACGATAATTTCAAGGTGCAGCTCCCCCATTCCCGCGATAATGGTTTCATCCGTTTCTTCATCAACCCTGACGGTAAAGGAAGGATCCTCCATGGAAAGTTTACGCAGGGCAATTCCCAGTTTTTCTTCTTCTTTTTTGGAAGTAGGAGATACCTGCAGGTCGATAACTGCCGGGGGCACATATATAGATTCAAGCAAAAGCTGATTCTTCATGTCACACAGCGTATCACCCGTTTTGGTCACCTTCATCCCTATCAGGGCAACGATCTCACCGGGACCTGCTGACTCGATTTCTTCCCGCTCTTTGGCCTTGATCTTCATGATACGGCCAATACGTTCTGTTTTCTCTTTTGTAGCATTATAGACCTGCATGCCGCTTTCAAGCTTTCCAGAATAGATCCTGATAAAAGTCTGCTGCCCCACGTACGGGTCATGGATCAGTTTGAATGCAAGGGCTGCGAAGGGATCACTGGCTGAAGGATGCCTTGCGTGAGTTTTCTCAGGATTTTCAATGTCTGTTCCAAATATCGCACCCACGTCAACAGGTGAGGGGAGGTAATCCACAACAGAATCAAGAAGAAGTTGAACGCCCTTGTTCTTATACGCGGCACCACACAGTACCGGGGTAATAAGTAGCTTCAGTGTTGCGTCCCTGGCTGCCTTTCTGAGCATATCTTCGGGAACATCTTTCTCTTCCAGAAACAGCTCCATAACTTCTTCATCATAATCTGCAAGCTTCTCAACTAAGAACTGCCTGGCTTCTTCACATTTCTCTTTATACTCTTCAGGTACATCTTCCACTGACCTCTCGAAATCCCTGAAAATTACCGCCTTACGGGCTATAACATCTATAGTTCCCAGGAAATCATCTTCGGCCCCAATGGGCAGGTGAAAAGGTACCGGGTTGGCATCAAGATATTTTTCCATCTGGGCAACAACCTCGTAAAAGTCTGCACCAACACGGTCCATCTTATTGATGAAGGCTATCCTGGGTACATGATACCTGTCTGCCTGGTTCCAAACCGTTTCACTCTGCGGTTCAACACCACCAACAGCACAAAATAGTGCCACCAGTCCATCTATTACCCTGAGTGATCGTTCTACCTCGACTGTAAAGTCAACGTGACCCGGTGTATCTATAATATTAATATTATAACCATCCCAGTGGCAGGATATGGCGGCAGAAGCAATAGTAATCCCCCGCTCCTGTTCCTGTTTCATGAAGTCCATTGTTGCCTGGCCGTCATGTACTTCTCCCAGCTTACGTGTGGTACCTGAAAAGTACAGTACACGTTCAGTAACGGTTGTCTTACCTGCGTCAATATGCGCGGCAATTCCGATATTTCTTAATTTCTGTAGTGACATAGTTTTATTACCTCAAAATATTTTTTTCTATAATATGGGAATCACAGAAAAACAGCATTGCATCTTTTGCATGTAGGGATTAATTAAAAAAAGAAAAGACCTGGAGTAGATATGTGTTACATAAAATAGTTTCCCCACGAACTGCGTGACGTTCGCCATGTCCTGCGTTAGACTAAAAACAGCCCTTCAATATATCAGGGCTGCGATTGCTATCATAGCATCACCAACAACTTCCTTCAATAATAGCACAATTATCATAAAAATAATGATAATTTTATGAATTTTCTATAAAAATGATTACAGAGGAAATGCCATAGTGGGAAAAAGAGGACTAATGTCAAGTTTTTTTACTCAGAACTCACAATTTTCATTACATCAAGCATAACTCGCGAATGATGGGCATACGAGGACGAAGGGTATTCCCTGATCAGGCGTGAAAATATGGCAGAAGCCCTGTCGGCATCACCCATTTTCTTGTAGCAGATACCCATCTTATACATCCCCCGAATACCATTCTCAGAACCCGGATATTCTTCCAGCAGTGACCTGTATACTTCGGCAGCCCTGTTATACCTGAATCGCTGAAAATACACACTTGCGATCATCCTGTACGCCTCCCCCCTGTGGGCGCCATGCAGATATAACTCAAGGTATTCCTGCAGATTCTCCAGTGCCCTGTCATACTGTTCCAGCTCGAAAAAATATTTTCCCTGGTCAAACTTCATCTGGTCGGCCATGCGTTCCATGTTCATCGAAGAATCAACCGGCTTCTGCCCTTCCTGCGCGAATCCGATACCATATACGCAGACCATTAATATTAATGTGAGAAATATTTTAAACTTCTTCACTGGCGATCTCCTCAACAAGGGCTGAAAACAGTGTAATTACATCAGAATTTGTTTTTCTCAGGTTTCTTCCCAGTTGCAATGCGATGGCACGGGTTATTTCGAGACCCAACCGTGGGTTCTCATCTCCGAATTTAATAAACTTGTTTCTCTTAATAATCAGGCAATCACAATCCGTTTTCGCCATAACCGTTGCAGAACGGATATCATTATCTATCATGGCCAGTTCACCAACATACACTCCACCGGCTGACGCGTTGAGGGAGGTTACGGTATACAATTCATTCTGAATGGTTTTCTTCAATATTTCAATCTGACCGTTCATAATAATGAAAAGTTCATCACCATATTCACCTTCA
Organism: uncultured Leptospiraceae bacterium; assembly: GCA_964629365.1. Taxonomy (GTDB): domain Bacteria; phylum Spirochaetota; class UBA4802; order UBA4802; family UB4802; genus M55B154. The sequence goes on along the minus strand of CAZVRB010000007.1, from coordinate 40,149 downwards.
CTTATTACGGTTTTTCCCTTTTTTATCCTGCGCTGCACGCACATCCCGGCAATTTTCTCCATTACCGCGTCATCCCCGGCGAACATTTTAAAGAATGATACTTTCTTCAGATTTTCAATTATTACTGGATCCATCACCATGTCCTTCAATTACGATTGCCTTTGTATAATTCTTTATTTCATAATTGCCATTGGGATTCATGACCGGATAATTGGCCACAAGGCTTTTCACGTCTTTCAGGTTGTCAACAAGCTTGGAAATATCCGGGGTTTTCTGAGCTTCCTGTAATGCATTGCGTTTACGCAGGTAGAAATTACCTGTATTCTCAAGAAGTCCAATTAATACGGTTCTGTCTTTCTTAAAAAGATATCCATAAAGCTCATCGTATTTTTTTCCCACGTACTCATGGGGTATGTCCAGTGTATTAACCTGAACCTGGCTGGTTACGTTAAGAAGCTCGTTTATAATATGTGATATTCCACTACCCGCCGAAGCATTGGCAATTAGAGACTTGTTATACTCACTTGTCAGTACAATCTCGTCACAGTTAGAAAAACGCAGGTATCGTTCAAACTTCGGATCAATTATCTCTGCACATGTATATACCATCTTTGACATGGCTTTAATGGTAATGACTGCCATGACAGTATGAGAATCAACTTCCTGCACTGAACCACAGTTCAACATATCCGCAACAACCAGCACCTTTTTAGCCTGCTTTATGTTGGCCCGGTTAAGCACCTGCTCATCAATATAATCGCCATATATAAAGTTTATCTGTTTGAATTCATTATCTGCCTTCAGATTTTCAATGGTTTCCTGGTCGGCCATATTGATAAGTACAATCTCAGAGACAAGGAACTCGGTATTCCGCTTCATTATATTGTGCAAAATGGCAGTCATGTCCCGCTTCCATCCGCAGATAATAAAATGGTTTTTCAACTTCAATTGTTTCAAACCCCTTCCCTCCTTTAGCTGTTTCTCCACAAGAGCTGAAGCAATATTACCGGTTATCACCCCTACCAGCGCGATGCCGAAAAACATCATGAGAATTCCAATAATCCTCCCCGCCGTGGATACGGGATAATAATCCCCATAGCCAACCGTTGTAGAGGTCACTATGGCCCACCAGATTGAATCTTCGTATGTTCGTATATTGCTTGACCTGTCAGGGTCTTCTACCCTGATCCCTTCTTCATTTGTGGTATATACCACATGGCTGCGTTCGGTAACAAATATTGCTACAGAAAACACAGCAAGTATCAAAAATCCCACAAGAAACAGCTTAAACGCGAAATTGCGTACAATACTATTAAGAACATGCCTGAGAGTGGGATTAGCCAATGCCCATCGTATTCTATAAAGGTTCATAGTATATTTTCGTACAGTTTGGCGTTTTTTTTCTGCATTTTTTCCCAAAAAGATATTATGTCACAAAAAATGTTTGTTTTTCATTTTTCAAAAAAAATGAATATCTTCATGACGGGTTACATATTCTCTGCGGTTATTTCAGGTGAGAATTCGATAATAAACGTCGTGTGGGGGGATTTTTGCAATGTCATCTTTCCCCCTATCTGCTCAACCAGAGCACTGACCAGTCGCAGACCCAGGGATTCGGTTTGGTCAATTTCAATATCACCAGGGAAGGGATTTCCTGAATTGGACAAAATTATCGTATAGTGATCATTATCTCCACTATTGTATAACTTCACGGTGAAATGCGCATCCTGGCCGTGAACGAATCCATGTTTCACGGCATTGGTTGCGATCTCGTTGAAAATCAGACCAAGGGGTATGGCAGTCTTCAGTGGTAACACGATATCGGCCATTTGAAGATCTACGGATACCTGTCCCCCTGTAAAAGCAGAAAATATTTCATTGAAAAGCTCTTCACTGTATTCACGAAAGTTAATGGAAGAAAACTCCTGGGAGTAATACAGCTTCTCATGAATGATACGTATGGCATTAACCTGGCGGTTCAGATCAGAAAGATCAACATTATCTTCCATGGCATTTTGTTTCAGGTTAATGAGTGAGGATACCATGGCAAGATTGTTCTTCACCCGGTGATTGATCTCCCGAAGAAGAAATTCTTTTTCTTCGAGAAGGCGTTTCACCTCGTCCTCCTGTTCTTTCTGCGCTGTAATATCAGTATTAAAACCCACAAATCGAACAGGCTTCCCTGTATCATCAAGCAGTGCTTTCCCCCTGCCGGTAATCCACCTGTAGGAACCGTCTTTGGTTTTCATCCTGAAGGTTGACTCGTAATAATCAACCTTGCCTTCAAGGTATCGATTTACCTGTTCAAATGCTTTTTCCCTGTCTTCAGGATGCAGCAGGTCACTCCATGCGGCGCTTGTATAGGGGAGATCATCGGGTTCATATCCCAGCATCGTGGCAAACTGTTGTGAATGATACGCGTCGTTTGTCAGCAGGTCCCAGTCCCACAAGCCATCCCTGCTGCCTTCAACAGCAAGACGAAAACGCTCTTCGCTTTCCCGCAGGGCTTCCTGGGCACTTCTCAGGTGGGAAACATCGTGAATAATGGCCTGGAGACAGTCATCTTCCACTTTGCTGGTATTCATCAATACCTGAATTTCTGTACCGTCTTTAATTACTATTTTCCTTTCTCGGGTCACGGTAAAACCTTTATACACATGATTATACCTGAGGGGTTCTTCATCAAGATGCTCACTCGTGAAGAGTATATTTATGTTTTTCCCTATAAGCTCGTCATGTGTATACCCGGTAATACTTGTCATGGCAATATTAGCATCGGTTATGAACCCCTGGTTATTACCGATCAGTATACCATCTGCCGCGTTGTCGAATATAGATCTGAACCGCTTTTCACTCTGCTGCACCTTCTCTTCAATCTCCTTTTTTTCAGTGATATCCCTGGTTATTGACAGTATATGCGGTTCATCATTAATTGTAATGATCTGAGCAGACATCAGTGCTGTTTTAAGGGAACCGTCCTTACACCTGAATACCGACTCAAGATTTTCCACCTTGCCATCCTTCTGCAGCCCCTTAACAAGCCTGTTCCTGTCTTCAGGAATGGCCCAAATATCTATATCCGTTGAACTCCTGCCCATCACATCTTCACGGGTATACCCGGTAAGGGCGGTAAACCCTTCGTTAATGTCCACATACAGGCCGTCAATCCTGTTAATATTTACAGAATCAGGGCTGGTTACAAATGCTGCCCTGTACTTTTCCTCGCTTTCCATTGTCTTCTGGTGAGCGTTGAAGAGTTCAAATGCCATGTGTATGGCTTCTATCAGCACAAATTCACCTGAATTTTTTATCACGTAGCCATACCGGGTAATACCTTTGACCCTGTCCACCATCTCTTTTTCGATATGACTGGTTAAAAAGATTATGGGTATCCTGTGTTGGGAAAGTATAACCTGTGCTACCTGGGTACCGTCCATACTGCCGCGCCCCAGGTCTATGTCCATCAGCACAAGGTCAGCACTGCCAGCATCCACTGCAGCAATAGCATCATCCGGAGTATACACCGTAATGACATTAAAACCATTAGCTTCAAGCATATTCGCCTGGTCCATGGCAATAATGGCTTCGTCCTCAACGAGAAGTATGGTATTCTTTTCCATAGATGTAATAGTTTACCCCCAGACTTGAAAATATCAACATTTTAATTTATAACACGCAGAGACGCAGGAAACGCGGATAATTAGTGAATAGTGAGCCGTGAGAAGTGAACTGATCATTCCCGCCTTTGCGGGAATGACATTTTTCAGTTTTCACTTAATTCCATTTATCTGCGGTTAAAATAATTATGTAAATTGCAATTTCATAGATTATTGTTATAAAAATTATTTTCAATTCCCAAGAATCCGAATTAACCTAATATTTATATTGATTAACATACCCATACCTGATAGTATTGGCAGATAGTTATTAAAAATAGAATGGCAGGACCCGCTCATGATTCGTATCTTGATCGTCGAGGACGAGGCTATTGTAGCCCTTGATATAAGCCAGAAACTGGAACAACTGGGCTACACGGTTAGCGGCACCGCGGCTGACTTCGACGAAGCCCTGCAAAAAGCAGGTGAGACACTGCCCGACATGGTACTGATGGACATACATCTCCGTGGTGATCGGGATGGTATCGATGCCGCACAGTCTATACTGAATAATTTTAATATACCGGTAGTGTTTCTAACCGCCTACAGTGATGCTGAAACCCTTCGAAAGGCAGCCGATTCAGGAGCGTATGCCTATATTAAAAAACCCTACACTGATGCGGAAATCATATGGAACCTGGAGCTTGCCTCCAGGGTTCACACACTGAAACGGCAACTTCAGGAAAGCGAAACGCAGTATAGAAACCTTTTCAATAATACGGTGGTGGGGGTTTTCCAGGCAACCCCGGAAGGTGTTTTCACCTCTGCTAATCAGACCCTGGCAGAGATGATGGGATATGAAGAAGTAACTGACATCATCGCAACCGGAGAATCAGCAAATAACAGCATCCTTGCAGATCCTGAACAGTGGCAGAACTGTATCAGTTTAATTAAAGAAAATGGTATTATCAACAACTGCGAGATCGAACTCATCCAGCAGTCGGGTGAGCATATCCTGGTATCCATCACGGCCCGCGGTATAATAGAGAATGACGAGATTATCTGTATCGACGGGATCATGCGGGACATCACCGAAGAAATGAAGATGGTGAAGCGAATCAACCACCTGGCATTTTACGATGATATAACAGGCCTTCCCAACCGAAACCTTTTTATAGACCGTCTCGGCCAGGCTGTTGCCCGCGTGGAACACTCGGGACGCAATGCCGCAGTACTCATCATCGACATCGACAGGTTTAAGACGCTGAACGATGTATACGGGGTGGCAACGGGTGATGAACTGCTGAGAATCATGGGAAAACGCTTGAAAGATTTAACCAGGGACGGAGACACCGTGGCACGTATCGGCAGTGATGATTTCGGCATTCTCCTGGTTGACATGGCCGAACCTGACGATGTGATCAGCCTTGTTGAGAAAATAAGAAACTCCATATCAGAGCCCATAGAGATCAACAGCAGTAAAATTGTTATGACTGCCAGTATCGGCATCGCTGTATGTCCCGTAGACGGTACAAGCGCCCACACCCTGTTGCAGAATACCGACATGGCCGTCATGAGTGCTAAAAAAGAAGGTTATAATTCCTATAAATTCTACAAGGCTGCCATGAACAGCAAGGCAGAAGAATACCTGAAGCTCGAACACATGATGTATGACGCACTAAAAAAAGAAGAGTTTCTTCCATATTACCAGCCTTATTACCATATACAATCAGCCAAGATGGCGGGCATGGAAAGCCTTTTGCGCTGGCAAAACGATGAACTTGGCCTGGTCTCACCGGGACGTTTTATACCCATACTTGAAGATACCGGCCTTATTGTTGATGTGGGGGAATGGCTTATCAGAAAGGTGAGCGAGGACATAATAAAATGGCAGGGAAAAAACTACAACTGTGTTCCCGTGGCCATTAATCTTTCACAGGTACAGTTCAGGCAGAAAAAACTCATGACTGCCCTGCGAAAAACCATTAAAAAGACAGGGGTGTCTCCCTCACTGCTGAAATTCGAGATAACTGAAAGCACCTTCGCCCTTGATATAGAATATACCAGCAGGGTATTACAGGAAATGCGTGACCTTGGTATAACCATCTCCATTGATGACTTCGGCACCGGGTATTCATCCCTGGGGTACCTGAAACGAATGCCCCTTGACTTCCTGAAGATCGACATATCCTTCATCAGGGACATCTCCACCAACGAGGAGAGCGAGTCTATAGTCAGGGCCATCATCAGCATGGCGCACAGTCTTAACCTGAAAACAATAGCAGAAGGCGTGGAAACCAGAGAACAGCTTGACAAGCTGGCCGCACTGGGATCAGACATTGCCCAGGGATATCTTTTAAGCAGGCCCCTTCCCGAAGCCGAACTGGTTGAATTGTTGAAGAAATAAACAATGGGTCATAATAGAAGAAAAACATCCTGTATTCCTGCAATGATCTGTATAGCCATGCTGGCAGTACTTGTGACCGCCTGTTCCGCGTCGTGTGTTCAGTTACCCTGGGCCAGCGGTACCGTCATTACCTTTACCGGCGACGTGATGATGCACGGTCCCGTCAAGTCATGCGCCTACAGCCGTACTGTTCGAGAAAACGGGGTTATCCGCAATAACGGTTTTGATCATCTTTTCGCCCCCATAAAAGGTGAACTGCAGCGGGGAGATCTTACCGTGGGAAACATGGAGTTTCCCATCGAGGCGCCCTTTACCGGAAAAAGCATTGTGTTTAACTGCCGTCCCGAGGTGCTGAACGCTATGAACAACGCAGGCTTTGATCTTGTAACCCTGGCCAACAACCATGTTCTTGACCAGGGCCCCGAAGGTATTGACACCACACTTCGTTACCTCACTGAACGGGGTATCCGCCACGTGGGGGTACAGATATCAGGGTTGTCAGGAACAAAAGGATTTTTTGCAACGATCAATGGCATTCGTATCGGTGTTATCGCCTATACGGGGGTTCATAATTATCCAATGCCCCGCAATGTTCGTCACCGGTATTCCATTAATGATTTTTATAAAAAAGAACAGGTGTCACAAGATATACGTGAAGCACGGGCACAATGTGATTTTTTATTTATGCTGGTACACGCGGGAACCGAGTACAAACTTCTTCCAGATAAAAGAGATGTAACACGCATGAAAGAATATTGCCAGCTCGGGGTAGACTGCGTGATCGGCCATCATCCCCATGTGCTGCAACCAGTAGAGCAATTTGAGACGGGGGACGGGAGGCTGTGCACCATATTTTACAGCCTGGGAAATTTCATATCCAATCAGCGATATCATCACGCCACCGATGACAACAGCATGCGCATCACCACCCAGGATTCAGCCATTGTACATTGCACCCTGAAAAAATCCATGGGAAGGCTTAATGCCACCTACGAAGTTATTCCAATTTACACGCAGAATATACCGGATACTGCCTTCAGGAAATATGGCAGAAACATACAGACCCTTTCCATCCCCGCAAAAGTCGAAAGGCTGCAGAAAGAGCTGATAAATGCAGATGAAAAAGATATACCTTTATTAAAAAAACAACTGCGAGTACTTATGCAGCATAGAAAAAATATACACAACTTGCTTGGCTACTACGGTTCATACGGCTCCATTAATATACGATAAACATGATACCCTTCACAGCTGCGACGCGATAATCATTCGCTGTACGTTGGCCGTGCCATCTATGGATTTTAACAGCTGGGCATCGTGGTATATGCGCTTAACGGGATTCTGCTGCGCCATGCCCCGATAGCCCAGCACCTCCATGCCGAAGGAGGCCAGGTCTTCAAGCAGCATGCTGGCGTAATGTTTTGCCATGGAGGCCTCCATGGTAAATGGATCACCATCATCAATTTTTTTCAGCGCGTCCCGGTACAGCAGCCTGGCGGCGTGCAGCCTGGTAGCATATTCTGCCAGCGGGAAGGTAATTCCCTGGAAATGGTTCAACGGCATGTTAAACTGGCTGCGTTTCTTTGTATAGTGCACAATGGTATCCATAACTTTCTGGGCCGCCCCCACGCAGCTGGCGGCAACAAGCGGCCGTCCCTTGTCAAGCACTTCGATAAGTTGAAAATACCCCGTCCCCTCCCCGCTTAACCTGTTTCCCTGCGCAAGGGACACGTTTTTAAATTCAACAGAACCGATAACACTGTTCTGGAACCCGTCAAGAGTGTATGGTGCATCTATACTCACACCTTCCGTCCCAGGTTTTACCGCGAACACGTTGATACCTGCCCGTCCCCGGTCACGTGCGGTTGTGGCAAACACAAGATACATCTGCGCCACGGTGCTGTTTATAACTACGCTCTTGTTTCCACGAAGGCGAATATCCTTTTTTGTCTGCAGGGCGGTGCATTTAATACCGCCGATATCTGAGCCGGCATCTTCTTCGGTAAGACAGAAAGCCAGCGGCCGGTGATCATTCATCACCTGGTGCAGCAGGTTCTCTTTTTGTTCTGAACCGGGGGCAAGCTTAATAAGCTCAACACAATGCAGGGTGGTAATGAGGGAAGGCAGCGCGCCGATAAGATCGTAACTGAGACTCTCAAGAACAACACCAGACTGGCTGTAGGTTAATCCTTCACCCCCCAGCTCTTTACCTATCAGCATGGACTGCAGGTTGGCCCCGGCCAGTTTACCGTAAAAAAACAGCGTGCGTTCACTGATATCCGGAATTGACTGAATCGCATCCTCTTCGGAAAGCTTCTTCCTGAGAACATCAACCGACTTCATTATACTTTGGAATTTTTTCACCTGGTCAGACATCCCGCTGCCTCCATTCCAGGTAGGTAATATATTCACCCACACTGGTAAGATCATCTTTATCAAGCCTGGATATCCTGTCAACAATTCGGTTTCTCAGTAATTCTTCTTCATTTGCAGAAGAAGAGGTTTCTATTCCGGCATTGTTGCCTCCTCCCTCGATAAAATAGGATATGCTTTTTTCCAACACGTCGGCGATGGCCTCTATCTGGTGGATGTAGAGCCTTCTCTTTCCCAGCTCGTAGTTGGAAAGGGCAGCCTGGGTAATCCCCAGTTCACCGGCAAGGTCTACCTGGGTCATCCCCTTCTCTTCACGTGCAGCCTGGATTTTCTGTCCGATATTTTTAAATGCCATACCCTGTATCTACCTTTAATACCCGTATCAACAATTCAAACCTGATGGTATAACCACATACATATTCCACAACCTGAAAAATCAGAAACACAGTAATAACTGCAAAAACACCATTAAAAACACAATATTTTCAAACGAAACACTTGACAATATAACATAATCACATAATATATAACATAGCGTTATATTTTCAAGAATAAAACGTTCAATGTGCGGGTGGTTTTCGTGAATAGTTATTATTTCACGTTTTACGAACCAACCCGTAACAGAACATAAATAACAGCAGGGGGAGGACGTGATGTTTGATTACATGATGACAGATGAACAGGTAAAACTTCGGGACGAGGCCAGGGATTTTACCAACTGGGTTCCCAAAGAGATGATACTGGACATGGATGCAGAAAAGATACAATTTCCCCATGAATACCTGAAAGAAGCAGGCAGGCGAAACCTTCTGGGTATCAGGCTCCCCAAAGAGTACGGGGGACGGGGACTCACCTGGGTGGACGATGCCATCGTCGCAGAAGAAGTAGGTGTTGCCAGTTACTCACTGGCCTGTCTCTGGGGGGTTGGTGCCGACATCGTATGCGAGGCGGTGGTATTATACGGAACAGAAGAACTGAAACAGGAGATGGTTGTGCCCCTCCTCAAGGGGGAGGTCTATGCCGCCGAATGCCTCACCGAGCCCCGGGGAGGGTCTGACTTCTTCGGCGCCACTACAACCGCCACAAAAGACGGTGACGACTGGATCATCAACGGGCAGAAACGATTCATCGTGGGAGCTGAAGGTGCCGACTGGTTTATGGTATACGCATTAACCAACCCGGATGCGCAAAAACCACATGAAAGGATATCGTGTTTCATGGTTCCCCGTGACGCGGGTGTTGAAAGCAAGTACATTTACGGTCTTATGGGTGTACGGGGCGGGGGTGCCGGCCGTGTTATTTTCGACAATGTGCGTGTTCCCGAACGCTACTGCCTCAACGGTATCAACAACGGATTCGAGGTATTCATGACCAACATGGTTCCCGAACGTCTGGGAACGGCTGCCATGACCCTTGGCTCTGTGCGTCCCGCCATTGAGATTGCCACCCGCTACACATCCATGCGTAAAGCGTTTGGGCAGCCTATTATGAATTTTCAGGGTGTGGGCTTCAAAGTTGCTGACAGCGTGATGATGCTGGATGCCGCACGCTCCATGGTGTACACCACCTGCCTGGCGGTAGATTCGGGCAAGGCACACCCGGGACGGGTTCGCAGGATGGTATCTGAATCCAAAAAGTTCGTAACAGACTCAGCCTGGGAAATCGCCAACAACTGTATGCAGGTTATGGGGGGGATAGGCTATACCAGCATTTATCCACTGGAAAGGATTGTACGTGATATCAGGCTGTCCCAGATATGGGTGGGCACCAACCAGATTATGCAGCTGATAATTCAGAATGAATGGTATAAAGAATACCAGAAGGTATTGTCAAAACAACCGGTTCGGGACGTTGAGAACGACGCGGTAAACGCCCACGAAACCGAAGAAAAGGTATACGAGTAATCCGCTGTAGGGGCACAATGCATTGTGCCCCTACAGTTCGTCCACGATAACCCCCATCAGCCCCTTGATATCATTGATATCCTCTTCAAGCTGATCAAGGTCTATATTCCTGTTTTCCTCTTTCGCATGAACGTAGCGGGCTTTCAGTGTTGCCAGCATATGTTCAAGGGATTCCATCTCGTTGTCAATTTCATCATAAGAATCAACATTCCCGTATGGTGCGTATTCTGATTTCATGGTATCCAGGCTCACTATCTCACCCCATCGTGGAACATGTGTCACCAGGCCGTATCGTGCGCGAATGTCTTCTGCGAAGCTCATAGATGACGTTTCTTCGCCATGAACCACGAAAACCGTCATATCAGGATTGTCAAAGTTATCCATCCAGTCAAGCAGACCGCTTCTGTCAGCATGGGCAGAGAACCCCCCGATAGTATGCACCTTCGCTTTCACCGCCACGTCTTCACCGTATAAACGCACCTTCTTCGCCCCGTCAACCAGCCGGCGTCCCAGTGTCCCTTCAGCCTGGTAGCCCACGAATACCACGCTGGATTCACGGCGGTACAGGTTGTTCTGCAGGTGAAACTTGATTCGCCCGGCAGTACACATACCGCTTGCCGAAATGATGATGGATCCCCTGGCCTCCCTGTTTAGACGCTTTGATTCATCCGCGGTGCGGGTAAATGTCAGCTCGGGAAAATCCAGGGGACTATTACCCGACAGCAGGATTCGGGCAGTGTCCTCGTCGAAACATTCCCTGTTCTGTCTGAATATTTCAGTTGCTGATATGGCCAGGGGGGAATCTATGTACACCGGCACCCGTGGGACCTCTCCTGAACGGAAAAGATCGGCGAGTGCGTATATAATTTCCTGGGTTCTTTCTACCGCAAAGGCGGGTATGATAATATTTCCGTTGTCATTATATGATTCAAGCAGTATATTCTTGAACTCTTCACGGGTGTCCGCCTTGTTTTTATGCTCGCGGTCACCGTATGTAGATTCTATTAAAAGTATATCAGCATTCTCAACAACCTCGGGGTCGCGTATTATAGCCTGGTCTTTCTGTCCCAGGTCACCTGAAAATACAATTTTTGTTTCTTTTCCATTTTCTTCTACCCACAGCTCAATAATGGCAGAGCCGAGGATATGCCCGGCATCCCTGAAACGGGCCCTGATGCCGGGTTGCACCTGCACTTCTTCACCGTATTGCACAGGAGCAAAGCATTCAAGGGCCTGTGCGGCGTCATCCTGTGTATACAACGGATCAACAGGATCCCGTCCCAGTTTTTTATTTCGCCTGTTCACCCACTTTACATCCATCTCCTGGATATGGGCACTGTCAGGCAGCATGATCCCACAGAGATCAGCCGTTGCTTTCGTGGCGAATATATTATTATCAAAACCTTTTTTCACCAGGCGGGGGATAAGACCGCTATGATCGATGTGGGCATGTGTCAAAAGCAGGGAATCGATGGAGGGGGGATCATATATAAGATCGAGATAATTTCTTTCACGTAACTCACGTTTTCCCTGGAACATACCGCAATCTATCATCACGGTACTTGCATCTGTCTTTACGATGAATGATGAGCCGGTAACAGAACGGGCCCCTCCTACGAATTCAATTCGCATCTGTTGCCTCCGGTGATGTGCTGCCGGTATCATCAACTATTGAACCGTCCACCAGGGTTACCACCCTCTCGGTTCTGGCGGCAATACTGGCATCATGTGTTACAATTATTATGGTAGCCTGTTTTTCCCTGCCAAGATCCAGGAGGCGGCTGGTAAGCAGATCAGAATTTGCCGTATCCAGGTTACCGGTAGGTTCATCGGCAAGAACGATATCCGGGTTTCCCACCATGGCCCGGGCCACGGCTATTCTCTGGTTTTCACCCCCCGAAAGTTCTGCTGGTTTATGAGTAGCCCGGTCAGAAAGTCCGAAATGCTCGAGCAGGTGCGTGGCCTCTTCTCGGGCCCTTTTTCTGGGCCAGCGCCGTATTATCAGCGGCATCATTATATTCTCAAGTGCATTAAACTCGGGCAGCAGGTTGTGCATTTGAAATATAAAACCGATATGTTCATTTCGAAAAGCTGACATATCGTCCACCGAAAAAGGAGGAATATCCTTCGAAAGCACCGAAACTTTACCTTTCTGGTAGGTATCAAGACATCCCGCGATATTAAGAAGGGTAGACTTGCCTGCCCCCGAGGGCCCCACGATGGCCACGGTCTCTCCTTTTTTTATGGAAAGGGACAGGTCACGTATTACCGTTACCCTGCTGTCCCCGTACCCGTAATGCTTTACCAGGTCTGTTATTTCAATAATCGTATCATGTATCATTATTATATCCTGAACTAATTACTCGTATCGAATGGTTTCAACAGGGTGCAGCCGTGACGCATGCCATGACGGGAATATGGCCGCCACCGTTGCGATGAAAACAGCAAATATTGCAATAAACACCACGAACTGTGGATCTATCTGTGCCGGGATGGTGTCTATATAATACACGCTGCTTGGCACCAGTGACACAGGTTGATACATCCCCAGGTCAAGAAGACTGTATATCAACCCCATTATGTTATTAATCGAACTTTCTATCCAGCGTATTATGGCCTCAAGATTAAGGGCGGTTGCAAGTCCAAATATCACCCCCAAAAATGATCCGATTATACCGATAAAAAATCCTTCCAGAACGAAGATGATCATTATAGAGAGGGGACGGGCACCCATTGCCTTCAGCACCCCAATGGCTTTCCGTTTCTCCATCACCACCATCACCAGGGTACCCATAATGGTAAAAGCGGCAGAAATAATTACCAGGAACAATATGATGGTCATGATCAGTTTTTCCAGTTTCAGGGCGTAAAACAGGTTCTGATTCTGCTGTTCGGCGGTGAGGGTCTGATAGTCCCATCCCACCTTTGCCTGGATAAGACGGGAAATCCTGTTCATGCTGTAAATATCTTTTATCTTTACCCCGATACCCCATACTATATCACCAACATCGTACAGGTTCTGGGCCGCGGGAAGGGACATGATGACGAGCCTGGTATCAAAATCGTAATACCCTGTTTTGAAAAATCCTATAACCTTGAAACGGCCCATTCCGGGCTGCACACCTTCACGGGCGGTAAGGCGCCCCTTCGGCACAATAAGCTCTATTACATCACCAATTGAAATATTATAATTGAGGGCCATCTCTTCCCCCACAAAAACGGTTCTTGAAGAGGTAAACTCCTTCTTTCCCTCGGTAATAAACTTTGTAACATCTTCGGGGATACTGCCCTTCTGACCCACGCCGCGAAGCATCACGGGGCTTATGTAACTTCTGAACCTGAAAAGACCCTGGCCCTGAAGAAAGGGCATGGTGCTGGTTACACCATCGATACTGTTGATTTTCTTCAGCATTTCATCGTAGTTACGGATACCTTTGCCCTCATCCACACCGGAATACTGGCTGATTGTGATGTGAGAGTCCACGTCCAGTATCTTATCCCGTATCTGGCTTTGAAAACCATTCATCACCGAAATAACAACAATCAGTATAAAGACACCGATCAACACGATAAAAATTGACAACAGGGTGTTGAATGAAATAAACCCCTGCGATTTCTTGGCCTTTAAATAACGCCAGCCAATAAAGAATTCAAACAGCCTCATGTGATATAACCGTCCAGGTAATAAAATATAGCAGTGCCGAACATACAGGGTATATACCATTTGTCAATGTATATTACCGCTGATACACCCTGTTGTAAATGAATATGATCATCTAACCTGTAAATATTTTGCTTGACTATATTATTCAATCCATGGAGACTGTTTTTTCAGGGTACTTAATATATACACCATATAGCAACACAATGTCACGTATCCCTGGCTTAGCGGGGCACTGGTAAAATTAAAATTTACACCCCCGGTTACCGATACATACAATAACGCCAATGGCATGATCGCGTCAGGATAGCAACCGGCAATCCTGGCGGTATGTATACAGTATAAACAGATATAATTTGCGGCAGGTACACATGAACAAAAAGCACTATTTATTATTATCCGCATCAGCAGTTGCAGCATCAATAATCATGGTTCTTTTTCTTGTTCTTTCTCTAACCGCGCAAACCGACATACCCGACACCATGAAACAGCATGAACTCTTCGGCTCTGAAGAAGAGTACCTTTCATACATAAAATCCATTTCATTTGATACCGTTTCATTTAATACGGTAACCATTGAACGTGGGGACAATTTCTGGAAAATAGCAAAAGATCATGATGTAAATATTGATACCCTGATCGGTGCCAACCCTTTCTGGGATACTATTCTGGCCAGTGTTGACCAGGAGATAGTGGTTCCAAGTGAAAAAGGTGTGCTGCATTTTATAATGGATCTTGATGATATAGATAATCTCTGCTCGCTTTACGGTGTTGAAAGAAAAGACATCATCGTACAGGATATGCCTTTCCTTTACAGCATATATTACAAGCTTGACAACGATAGAAAACCTATTGCCACCTTTATAAGGGACACCAAGCCGGTAGCAGATACCATGACCGATAAACTTGCCCACAAGTACACCCTTCGCGAAATGTTTCGATCACCACTGGGGGGGAGATTCAGTTCATTTTTCGGATCCCGCAGGCATCCCATTTTCAACAAACGAAGGTTTCACAACGGTGTTGATATCGCCGCCAGGTATGGCACACTTGTTGGCGCCGCCCATGAAGGAGTGGTACACTCTACAGGTTGGATGGGAGGATACGGCAAGGCGGTCATCATTCGCCATCCCAATGGGTACAAAACACTCTACGGTCACCTTTCCCGAATATTCGTCAGGCCCGGCCAGAAAGTTTCATCAGGCAGGCTCATCGGCAGGGTGGGTTCAACAGGCTGGTCTACCGGTCCGCACCTGCATTTTACCCTGTGGCACAACGGGAGACTCATAAACCCCATGAAGATTCTCTGGTAATGCACCGGGAGGATTCCGGGTTGCATACTACTTGTAACTCGCCACAATGATATTCCAGAATACTCCTGCATGTGTCTTAACAGGGTTTCTCACAGAGACACGGTGACACGGAGGTCTCTGTCATTTCCGCCTTCGCGGGAATGACATTATAAAAATATAATAATTGTCAGCGCAAATGAGTCAGTAAATTCTTTTTCACATCCAATTCTCTCATTCGTTATTCTTGGATTTATAAATTTTGACCAAGGATTCTGGGATCGATCGATAAGTGGAAAAAAAAGAATTAAATGATCAGTGGTCCAATTTTAAATCGGAGGGAGTGGACCCGAATGAAATGAATTAAATTGGCATCAAATAAAGCTGGTGGTTCCAGAAATACGCATTTCCCTACTCACCGGTCTAAAATCGGAAGCCAAACACCTTGCCCAATTACTGAAATTTCAGGTGGATAGGATGTTTGATGAGATAAGAAGTGGAAACAATTCAATATCTTGTGTATTCTCCATTAAGACAGAATTGAAGGACTACTTGTTACAAATGAAACTTGGTGGAAATAATGGAGAGCAGGTCTTAAACCGTTTTCTGATGAAGACTTGAAAAGGATATTCGATCCTCAATCATATAAACCGGCAACAGATGGAATCGAATAGTTATAACAAGCAAGCGGAAAACTCATGGAATATATTAATCTTGAGTATGAAAAACAGTGGAAATTGAAAGTTAAATACGTTCAAGGCCCCCTGTTGTTGGTCGAAATGGAATTGCTCCGATATAAATCAATAAAGGAAAAGGTAGTAGTAATTCCTGTTCAACATTTCCACTTACCAGAGCTAAAGCTTCAATTGCTTCCATCTCACCCTCTTTAATTATTGTACTGTTCTAATTTTATGGGAGAATTTTATGTTGTTTGGAAGATTAACAGGACAGACAAAGAAGAACAATTGGTCGAACGGACGGATTTACTGCCTGTTTTTCTTCTGGAACTGCTGTGAACGGGTAAGTTAGAGGGGAAATACTTTTTTCACCTCACGACATATTCTGACATGAGGGAAGAAACACTTTTTTCACCCCGCGGGAATCAGTCAAAGTCTTCAGTAGTCGACTGCAAACATTATTTAACCTGAAAGGTTTTGGCTTTTTTAATAAGCGAAAAATCTTTCCAGGCTTTTTTAAATTCAAGGTAGTCAGCTCTGGTCTCAAAAAGCTGCGTATCATTCCAAAGAACACGCCAATCGCCGTCTGCTTCAGTCCAGAGGAAAACCTGGCCGCGGATGAGGCGGTTGTTTGCATTGATGCCGTTATTGCCGGGGGTTCCATCACCACTCAATCTGACAAGATGCTCCTTTGAGAGAAGGTCACGCGTGGCGTTTTCCAGGTTGCTTCTGATCCTGTCGGAACGTGTTGTCATGACGACAAATCCGCCGCTTTTGTTCTCCCGCTGTACAGCCCAGCTGAGACAAACCGCCGGAGGACTGATCCCCAGCTCTTCTGCGATGGCCTGCAGAACCGGATCGTCCATATCATTTTTGTGCTCCTCAAATGAATCACGGGCCGGACGATTGGGAGATCCCATCGCCATATAGCCGACACAGACAATGTTTTCAGACTGAAAGTATCGGCGCAATTCGTTTTGAGGGAAGAGGGGGTGCATCTCCATCTGGTTCACAACAGGTCTTTCATCCCGGGCACAGTCGCGAAGCAGCATCTGCATGGTACCTTTGGTGTGATTGGACGTGCCGATGTCCACAATCTTACCGGCCTTTTTCAGCTTGACGATCTCTCCCCAGGTTTCCATGAACTCATCATGGATATAGGGGACGGCAGCAGGATTCTTGTGGTCGGCGGCACAGCCCGGAGTGTGTACATTCGGCCAGGGCCAGTGGTTTAAGTACAGGTTCAACTTCTCCACTCCCAAGGCTTTTAACGTGTTCTCAAGGGCTGGAGCTACATCTTCCCTGGCCATATGCCCGTTCCAGAGTTTGCCGGTAATAAAAAGCTCATCGGCAGATGCAATGTATCCCCGTCTGACGGCTTCGGCAATGGCCTGCCCGACAATTGCCTCGTTCTCATAGGCTCTGGCGGTGTCGATGTGGCGCCAGCCGATTCGTATGGCTTCAAGGGTTGCGTCGAACATATAATCCTGGGCCCAGTCCGAGTGAAAAGTACCAAAAGCAGCAACCGGCATTAACCTGCCGCCTGCCAGTTTCACCTTGTAGACAGAAGAGGGATCCAGTGCTTCGATGGACGGGTCTAAAAAGGCGTGCTTTGTATTATTCGCTTCGTTCATACTCATATGCTTACTTTGCTTTATCAGGTTCTTTCCTCTGAGTAATAAGAGTATCCTTATCAATTCAGATTGATAAAGACCTTCATCGCCCTGTCTTTTTTCTCATCAAGGTAGATATAGGCTTTCTCATAGTCATTGAAGGCAAAGTGTCTGGTCATCAGGGGCTTCAGTTGAACAGCCCCCTTCAGGATCAGTTCCATGGCCATCAGGTAATCCCTGGTCTGGTACATAGCCGATCCGATAAGGCGGATCTCATGATCCTGAACGAGTCCCAGGTCCACAAGGGGCCTCTCTCCGAACACACCGACCACGATGATATCGGAGCCCTTACGGGCATTGATAACAGCCTCTTCAATGGTGGACTGAACACCCACGCACTCCAGGATCAGATCAGCCTTGGCAGTACCGAAGACTCTCAGGATTTCATCAGGGAGATCTTTTTTTGCCGGATTCACGATGTAATCCAGCCCGACTTTCTTTGCCAGTTCCAGGCGAAAATCGCTCAGGTCTGTAATCAGAACCGCATTGGCTCCCAGGCCTTTGGCTGCCTGCCCCACCAGATTTCCAATGGGACCGGCTCCCATAACCAAGATCTTTTTACCTTTCAGGTCTTCAGAACGGGAGAGGGCATGACAGGCCACGGCCACAGGTTCCACCATGGCCCCCTCATCGACGCTCATCGTATCGGGAAGTTTCAAAACCCGGTCGGCGTCACATGTAAAAAAATCACTGGCCATGCCGGTGGTCTGGAACCCCATCACCTTCAGGTTATCGCAGATATGATAGCCCCCGTGGGTGCAGGAGTAGCAGGTTCCGCAGACCACCTGGGGCTGGATGGTCACCAGATCTCCCGCTTTGAAGTTTGTCACCTCCGCTCCGCATTGTTCGATCACGCCGGCGACTTCATGTCCCTGGGTAACGGGGTATGAGGTGTAGGGGTGTCTGCCATGAAACACATGTATATCGCTGCCGCAGACGCCGATCCTCTGTATTTTTATCAGAACCTCCCCGGCTCCCGGCCGGGTAACGGGAACCTCCTGAAAGATGATCCTACCCGGCTCTATCATTACCTGCTGTTTCATATTCCAAGCTCCTGTTTCTCAACTACCCGGATTCTCAAGGTACCGGCGCTCTCCAACGCCTGAGAGAAGAAACACCATTGTTTAATGGATAATATCGGTCTTTTTCAATTTAAAAACCCTTACTTTCTTACTACCCGGTAACCGGGAAAGATCCAGTTCAAGGCTTCTCTCTTTTGTTTTCCAACTGATTTCGCTGCCGTCTTCCAGGGATGTGATTCTGCTGTTTTCCTTGCATTGAAATTCCTGTATAGTCGCGCTCCGGGACTCAGAAGAATTCATAAGGAAAACATACAGGTCATCACCTTTACAGGTGAATCTAAGGCTGCTCCCCTCTTCAGTATCGGCTTGAGCTTTGATCCAGGGGCGGCTGCCGTATATCGCTTCACCGTTTTTTTCAAGCCAGTTTCCCAGGGTAAGTATCGGTTTTTGCTGGTATTCCGGAATAGTCCCATCTGCTTTTGGACCGATATTGATTAATAGATTACCATTCTTGCTCACAATATCGACAAACAAGCGGATCAGTTCAGTCCCTGATAACACATTGCTTTCATTTTCATTTTGGTTATAGCCAAAGGAAGAACCAAGACCCCGGGTCGTTTCCCATTTTAAGTCTGGTAGTTCATCAAAACCTTCAAACTCCGGGGTGGCATAATCCCCGATTTCAATCTCTTTCAATGCACCTTCAAAAGCCAGTTTTTCCCGCAAACTGCTGGACATTGCCACGACAAGTTCGAAAATTTTCCTGGTAACGGGATAGAGACGGACATTTCCGGGAATACACCAGGTTAGCCAGCGATTATTGGCCACGCCTTCAGGTACGGAATTATAGTAATAGGCAAGAACCTTCTTGACCCCTCCAAGAAGAGGATAGCCAATATCATTCCAGAGTATGTCGGGCCGGTAGCGATCAATCAACTCAATGAATTGATTGCGACAATACTTGGCATATTTCAAGCTGCTGACACCATTTAAAACTTCATCAATAAAGTCGTAAACGGCATTAGGTTGGAACGTCCAGTCGAGGATTCCCGAGTAATAAATCCCGAAACGGATCCCCTCTTCCCTGACAGCGTCGGCCAGTTCCCCCACCAGGTCTCGTTCTGTGCCCCATCCCTTTCTTTTTGGATTCCGATGTTTTGACGGCCACAACGTAAAACCGTCATGATGTTTGGTGGTGAGAACCGTATAGCGGGCCCCCGAATTTTTTATGAATTCGGCCCAGGCTCGGGCATCCATCTTTTGTGATTCCTTTATAAAGATCGGTGCAAAATCATCATAGGTAGATTCCGGTCCATAGGTTTCCCTGTGATACTTTGCTACTGAACTCTCTTTGATACGCTGCATGTTCTGATACCATTCGGCATAGGGCGATTCCACATGGCTTTGGGGAAGGCCGTCCAACCCCTTATGCGGGACAGCCCACCCGCCAACGGAATAGAGTCCCCAGTGAATGAAAATGCCTAATTTGGCATCATGATACCAGTTCGGAATCCTGTGTGTTTTCAAAGAACTGCTGGTCGGTCTGAAGGTATTGTTCTCGTTTTTCATCTGTCTATACTCCTTAGTTTTCATCCAGTTTCAGGGTAATCTCCCGATGCCTCTCTTCCGTCAATGGATAAAAGAGCATTGCAATTATTGACAATACAGAACCCATTGCTATCAGGAGAGTCTGGGTACTAAAGATAACCGTTTTCACCAATTCCGTTTGTTCCTGGTTGGGGACATACCCATATTTTGCTAGCAGAACAGCCAACAACGCTCCGGAGATTGCTGACACGATTTTCCAGGCAGAGCTGTGAATGGAAAGAATCAGCCCCTCTTTTCGCTGTCCGGTTTTCCATTGATTGTATTCAATACACTCCGTAAACATCGTGCTGATTATGGGAAGACTGTTTCCTGACAAGAAGAAACAGATCCCTGTCAGCAGATATACAAACAGCAAGCTTTCATAACCGACAAGAAACCAAACCGATAAAAAAATGATTCTTAGAATACGCGAATAAATGAATAACCTCTTTTTGCCGCCACACAGTTTTGAAAAAAACGGCGCAGTAACCGCACCAATCACCATGCTGCCTGTTGCAACTGCCACCAACGGCGTATACAAATTTATAGCTCCCAGACAATAGGCCGCAAAATAAGTTCCGCTGACAAGTGCGATCTCGTTAAAAATCTGCATCAACAGGACAATCGTTATGATCCATAAGGGTTTGTTAAATCGGAAAACATTCAATATCTGACCAACTGAAAATCGCTCTGAAGAGATTGACGTGACCTCCTCCCGGGTTCCTGCGAAAGTGATAAAAAAAGTCATCATGGCAATGGCTCCATAAACGGAAGCCGTCATCAGGTATCCCTGCTTCAGGTTTTCTCCTCCAAAAAGACCCACCAGGGGCAGAAAGGCTAGAATGGCAATGGCCGCTGCCACAATCTGGGTTGATCTGGCGATGGATATCAGCACTCCCCTCTCTTCAGTGTTCTGTGTCAAACTGGTTGCCAACGCCATATAGGGAACTTCAAAGATGGTGTACAGCATACCGTACCCAATATAGGTAATGTACACATAAACCAGTTTACCGGCAGGGCTCAAATCGGGTGCATAAAAGCATAAGGTAGCAAAAACCGAAAATGGTACAGCGGCCCACAAAATGAAGGGCCTGAACTTCCCCATTCTTGTTTTCGGTGCCTTATCAAGCAGAATCCCGATAATGGGATCATTGGCTGCGTCCCAGACACGGGCAATCAGAAACAAGGTTCCTACAGCCACGGTAGTAATCCCAAAAACGTCGGTGTAAAATATCATCAGATAACTGGTAATCATACCAACAAACAAATGATACCCCATGCCTCCTGCGACAAAAGATGCAGTGGTCTTTTTTGTAATTTTATCTTTCATCATGGATATCTTCTCCTGTTGGTTTTGGATGAAGAAGGCCAGCAATTGGCTTTTAGCTATCAGCTGTTAGCTTATCAAGTGATCTTCGATCCGCCCAGCATTACAACTGGATACCGGATTAAATCCGGCATGACAGCGGTCATTTTCATTTCTCGTTGTGAGTGCTGCTCATGAAAGTCTGTCTGAAAAAAGACCACATTGCGTCTTTATTGCAGTGGCTTGCCGTTTTGGTGTTTGTAAGTTTGAGGCATCTTTCTTTCACACAGAAACAAAGTAATCGAGAACTTTGATATTGTCAAGCCAAATCCTCAGAATCTGAGTAATCTTGATATTTCAAGTATTGTTGGTTTTCAAGGCAGGGTCGAGGCTGAGGATTTCCTGGAGGATGAGCGATACGGATCCCATCATAGCCGCCTTCAGTCCGAATGTTGCCGGATAAATATTCGTTTCTCCGGCGGCTTGTGGCAGTGCGCGTTTTCGAACGACCTCTCGCACGTTATCGAACAAGATATCGCCGGCTTCGGCAACCCCACCTCCGATCACCACCGCTTCTGGGGTAAACAGGTTGATCAACCCGGCTATGCCGATCCCCAGGTATTCCAGTGACTGCTTCAAGATACTCCATGCCAGTGAATCCCCGGCTTTGGCCGCATTTGCGACCTGTCGGGCAGTTACAGTCGCGACATCACCGTTGCACATGTCGATTAAACTGCTTGATACCCCATCTTCCAGTGCTTTTCGTGCAATTTTGGCGATTCCACTGCCTGATGCAAGTGCTTCCAGGCAACCATAATTACCGCAATCGCATTTTATCCTGCTGGTTTTGTCCAGGGTGACATGGCCGAACTCTCCTGCCATACCAGTAGGACCGTACAGGGGTTTTCCGTCAATAATGATACCCGCTCCGATTCCATAGCCTACATTCACGCAGATGAAGTTCCGCCGAGTTCTGCCAACGCCATAGGACATCTCTCCCATGGCCATCACACGCGTTACATTGTCGAAAATGACAGGAATATCATGCCACTTCTTCAGCTCTTGAACGACATCCACGTCATGCCAGTGAAAATTCGGGCTGAATCCAACCACGTTTCGTTGCCGATTAATCAAACCGGCAACAGCCATTCCGATCCCCAGGATCCGCTTGTTTTTGTCCTTCAGCTGTTTTTTCAGATCACTGATCACCCCGGCCGTCTGCTCCATGACTGAACTGAAATCCTTCTCAACAGGGGTGGGACGCTGTTTCTCTGCTACAATATTCGCCTCTAGATCGGAAAGAACGCCATGGATATTGGTAGTCCCCAAGTCAATGCCGATCACATGGTTGTTCCCTCCGGAAAAATGGAGACGTCTCGGTTTGCGTCCACCGCTGGATTCTCCCGTCCCGATTTCCGAGACCAGTCCATCTGTGATGAGTTTTTCGACAATGCGGGTGACGGTCGGTGCACTTAAACCACTGATCTTGACGATTTCAGCCCTGGAGATGCCGTCATTATTGCGGATCAGGTTAATGGTATTCACCCTGTTCATCCTTGAAATGTAACTTGAATTACCGGTCAATTCACCGTACTTTTTCATGGCTAATCCATTGCTTGACCTTTTAGGATTTCACACCGCATACCGGCACAGAGGCAACAGGAAAAATGAAAAAAAGTGCTTTTTTTATCCGGTCGATATGGGACACAATGACCTTTATCGGAACCAGACATCATGTACATGCGTACAAAACGGCTTGTGGTATGGGTACATTATAATTTCTTTATTGGACCCCATTGTCAATACAATTTTTCATGAAACAAGTTTGATGTCCTGAATATCTCCGTATGCCATATCTGGTGTAATACCACCAAGAGATGAATGAGGCCTAAAACTGTTATACTTCTGAATATAACTGCCTATACCTTTCCAGCACTCCGGCATATCATTATAATCTTTGAGATACACTTCATCATACTTGAGACTTCTCCAGAACCTTTCAACAACAATGTTATCAATGGCTCTGCCTTTTCCATCCATACTGATTTTGATTTCATTTTTAATCAGCACACCTGTGAACAGATTCCCGGTAAACTGAGACCCCTGGTCGGTATTGAATATCTCCGGTTTTCCGTAGACTGCAATTGCTTCCTCTAATGCTGAAACACAGGAATGAGCGTCCAACGTATTTGATAATTCCCATGATAATACCAGTCCATGATTGCTACAAGATACACAAAGCCATGTCTCAGCCTGATATAGGTAATATCAGCACACCAAACCTTATTGGGACGGTCAATATCAAGCCCCCGTAATAAATATGGATATATCTTGTGTCCTGGATGAGGTCTGCTCAGGTTCCTTTTGGGATATATAGCTTCAATACCCATAAGCCTCATGAGACGCTGAATACGCTTCCGATTAATCTTTCTATCGGGATACTCCAACCGAAGCCTGTCACGCATGCTACGGCTTCCCCATGTGGGATTATCCAGGTATAGCTCATCAATCCGTTTCATATACTCTAGGTTTTCCGCAGATTCATCTTTACCTGCGTAATAATAGGTGGACCTTGGAATATTCAATATCCTGCACTGTTCACTTATGCTTATTGACATATCAGGCTCTATCAGTCCTCGTCTATAGGTATTCGGGAAATCCCAAGCTTTTTTTTAGCTAATCTATTCTGACCTGCTGGTGACCTATTGTTTTAAAAAGCTCATCTCTTTCCTTCTCAATTCTCTTGAGATCAGATTCGCCTTTTGTTGAAAAAATCTTGGGACCATTGTCCAGAAGTTCTTTCTTCCACTGGGTTATCTGCTGTGGGTGAACACTATAATCTGCTGCCAGTTCTGCAATCTGTTTCTCACCCTTGATTGCTTGAATGGCTACTTTGAACTTAAAATCCTTGTCTCTTCTTGTTCTTTTACGTTTCATATTACCCCTAAAATTTTTATCGACAACAAACATCAAGTGTTGTCCAATTTTTGGGGTCCATTATAATACTTAAAGGACTCTATAGGATTACTAATACTACAATAAAGTGAACGCTTTCGTGGGAGTCGTCTCGAACAGTCGACCTTATGAGGTATCCGACTTCGGCGGATGGTTTAGGGGCTTTTTGTTTGCAGGTAATCTAACTGTAAATTATAGCTGGTTAAGTTCATTTTTAACTTGACCATTAACTACATACACAATACTGTTAAGTAACATTTAAGGAAATATTCAGGTAACAAACAAAAGATAATTATGCAGGCAATAAAGCTTATTAAAAAAGTTAAAAACGGCAAAGCTTCCATTGAGCATATTCCAGAGGAATTTGGAAGTGAAGTTGAGATCATTGTTCTTCCTGTAAGGGAACGTGAATCAAGAAAAGTTTCACAGCCAAAATCACGCTTGCTGGATCTTGCCGGAAAAACAAACATTTCCCCTTCTATTTACACGGAACTTGATAATGACAGACAAGAAGAAAGGATTTGATACCGGGTTCTTCATTAAAATCCTCCATAACAACACCACTGCAATACAAACCTGGAAAGAGGTAATTAATAATGAGGCTGCCGGGTTTGTCAGTTGTTTATCCATCTTTGAAATTGAACGATTATCTCTGAAAGGTTCTATAGACAGGAAAACATCTGAGAGTATTATTAAGGACGTAAACGAATGGTGTACTGTTTTATGGCTGGATAACTCTCATGTTACTTCTCAATCAGCAAAGATATCACATGGGAATGGCATCCCCGCAATAGATTCAATAATAATTGCCTCGCTTCTTCATGCAGGTGTAAAATCTATATATACTACTGATACTCATTTTACTATGTATAAAAAGAAGGGAATAAAAATAATCAAGCTTTAATCTTAATTACCTTGAAACACCCTCTCACAATACTCCACACGGGCTAATCTCCAATTTATATACGATTATACATTCTCCTGCATTCGCAGATAAAAACTCATGCTTTCATGTTACTTAACGGCGAGGAAGAAGGGGATCTTCATGCGGAAGATCCCCTTCTTCCTCGCGCTCCATCATCCCCAAGCCTGTTTACGGTCGAAACTCGACTCCCCCACTTCGTGGGAGTCGTCTCGAACAAACGACCTTATGAGGTATCCGCCTTTGGCGGATGGTTTGAGGGCTTTTTGTTTTAAATAAACTTTTGATGACCTGTGTAACCTGAGGGCATTTTGAGGAAAGACCCGGAAAAATTTAACAGAACCATTCATTTATTAATGACACCCCCTGTGATAATGATATCATGTGCTATGTTTAACAATATCTTCGCACAGTTGCCGGCCCTGCGTCTTCACGCTTGACCTATTATAGAAGAAACACAATATTATTACCAGCAGGATATATGATGAATAACAGCAATAATAAAAACACCATGGCATCCATGATCCGTGATGCCGGCATTAAGCTTACTGCGGCGCAGGTGGACGGGTTCTGGAAATTCTACACCATGCTGGTTGAAAAAAACCATGAGTACGATCTCACACGCATCACAAGGTTTGAGGACATCATCACCAAGCATTTTATCGACTCTCTCATGGTGGCAGAACTGATTGACCTGCCTGTGCCACTTCTTGATATCGGCACCGGCGCGGGTTTTCCCGGGATACCGCTTAAAATCGCCCACCCGGATATCCCTGTCATACTGGCAGAACCCCGGCAGAAGCGGGTTCAGTTTCTCCACGAGGTAATAGACGCCCTTGAACTGGAAGATATTGAAGTATATCCACACCTGGTAACCGATCATTCATTCTTCGAGGTACGGGGGGTTATCACCAGGGCCCTTGAATCAACCACCGAATCACTGCACAGGGTAAACCACTTTCTTCCGATGGGGGGACAGGTAATATTAATGAAGGGCCCCGCGGTTGACACCGAATCATCGGATTCGTTTTCACGCGGCAATTTCACGGTCACCATGGACCAGGAATACACACTGCCGGGAACCAGCAACAACAGGCGGCTTTTGGTATACTCAAAGATATCTGACCAGGTTAAGAAGACCTACAGGATAATGAAGAACCCCGATGAGACAGAAGGGGTGGCCATAACATCCCCTGACAACAATCGATACAAACAGCTTAAGAAAATCACATCCGGTGACGGCTTAAAAAAAGCCGGGAAAACCCTTGTGTACGGAAAGAAGCTCATACATGACCTCTGGCACTCACGTCCCAAATTATGTTCTAACCTCGTGGTATGGGACGGGTACACAGACAGCGATATTTCTTTCATGGAACTCATACAGCAGTTCACTGCAGAAAGCCGGTTCCTGATACTGAAGAAATCCCTCTACAACGAGCTTGACGTGTTCAGCACGAGAGTGCCCCTCATGGAGATAGAACTACCCCCCATAGAAGACTGGGACGGCACCGTGCCGGAAGGATGTACGCTGATGCTTCCATTTCAGGACCCCGTCAATACGGGGGCGGTGATAAGAAGTGCCGTCGCCTTCGGTATAACCCGTATTGTACTGCTGGCCGAATCAGCCAACCCATATCATCCACGAAGCATTCGCGCTTCGGGAGGTACGGTATTCGATGCTGAATTTTTTCGAGGACCATCAATACATGAAATCCATGAAACGGGGGATACTGTACCTGTTATAACACTTGACAGTGAGGGTACCCCGCTGAAGGAAACGGTATTTCCGGAAAAATTTCTTCTCCTTCCGGGAGTGGAAGGGCCGGGGCTTCCCGCAGGGTTGAAAGCACAGGCTGTATCCATACCGATCTCAGAAAAGGTTGAATCATTGAACGCGGCGGTTGCCTCATCAATCGTTATGCATGCCTGGAGGAGCAGCCTGTAGTATTTCTTCAATCATTGTGTTCATTTTATCGTAATGGCTTCCCTTCCAGTAAATTTTCCCGCACCAGTCACAGATGTAATACTCATCGCACCATGAAAGAACCCCGGCAGGTATGCGGTTTTTTTCTTTTTCAAATCTTTCACTTCCAGCAGGAAGGGGTTTCACCAAACCATTACATTCAGTACACCTGCGAAACGGCTCTATCTTTTTCCAGAGGTCAAGACGCTCTAAAACCTCTATTACCTGCTTTTCAGGATCGGTATTTCTCACCATAAAACCCCTGTCCACGTTTCTACGCATGAGAAGCTGCCGGTCACGGGTAAGCAGGATACGTTTCTCCCGTTGTGATATTTCGGCAAGTTCGGGATCATCCCTGTCCTTCTGGTAATCAACGTCAAATCCCAGCATACGAAGCCGCCTGGCAAGCTTTCGCAGGTGCACGTCCAGCACGAATCGTGGTTCTCGCAGGCCCTCGGGGCGCAGCCTGGTAACGTTGGAAATATCCAGACGCTCAAACTCCGGGTAGACGCTTATCCTGTCCCCCTCCCTGATTATGTATGTAAAGTCAACTGACTCACCATTGATAAGGATAAGATCAACCTCAACATGGGGCACTCCCAGCGACTCGATGAGGTCTTTCACCGAGCGCCGGTCGGTGTTCTCTACCACCATGTCTTTCTTTTTCATCTCCCGGGGAAGGAAATCGTTCAGCTCTTCGTAAAACCGTATGGTTACAGTGTAAGGTTCACAACTCACGGTGATGATCACCTGAAACTAAAGAAACTGCCCAGAGGTGATCTTGGGAGAACGCACCACGATGGCCGAGCTTCCCCCAACCGGACACTTGTTTTCGCAGATACCGCACCCGATACAGAGATCCTCCACCACGAATGGGAACAGCACGGTTACCTTCTTACCCTGTTCATTTATCACTTCACGCTCATCCAGTTTAATGGCCTTTGTTTCGGTGGGACATACCTCCTCGCAGACAAGGCAGTCGCGGTACTCCGACCATGGAATACACAGTTCCTTACGAATGTAGGCGGTACCGATGATGGTGGTCTCCTTGTCCTCCACCTGAAGGGGGGTCAGGGCCTCGGTGGGGCAGATGTGTGAACACAGTACACAGTTTTTCTCACAATAGCCCAGCCTTGGAATAAGCCTTGGGGTAAACATACCGTCCACACCACTTTCAAGAAAGGTGGGGTGCAGGGCATTGGTTGGACATACCTTCATGCACTCACCGCACCTGACGCAGTATTGCAGAAAATCTTTTTCTTCTTTTGCTCCCGGCGGACGTATGATGGACGCATGACTGGCCTTGAAGCCGGGATTCAACTTGAAGACCGGCAACAGCATGGCAGATGCCAGGATAGAATAGAGAAATCCCCGCCTGTCAACACCGGGCACTCCGGTATAGGCCGGAACAGGCCCGGGTTGTTCTTCTTTTTCGCGTTTTCCCCGTTTACCGAGGGGGTCAGGGGCCACAAGGCTGAACCGTATAGCATCATAATCGCATGACTTCAGGCACTCGAAGCACTTTATACACTCGGTTTCCCTGGTGCCGGTTCCATCATCGGTAATGGCGTTGGTTCTGCACTCACGTACACATGCCAGGCAGTTGGTGCACTTGTCGGTATCCACCACCCTGCGAAAAATTGAAAACTTCGAGGTTAACCCGTAAAAGGCCCCGAGGGGACAAAGCGACTGGCACCAGAAACGCCGGGCCATTCGTGACACAATAATCACCCCGAGAAACACCCCGAACACCGCCAGGTGATTGTAAAACATGATAACATTGAAATCCAGAACCGTTGTTTTCAGAAGAGAAAACACCGGCTCTGAAACCAGGTTCACACCGGGAATGTAATATAATCCCAGGAATATGTTCTTTACCAGTGAATCGAAGTAGGGATACAACGCGGTGCTGTAGGTTCGGTAGGCAAGTGACAGTGGATCAATGAGACCACCCACCTGCAGGCCCCCCAGCGCGGTCAGTATGGAAGCCAGCAGCACCAGGTATTTATACTGCTGGATTGAAACCTTTTTGTTTTTTCTGCGCAATACGTTTCGTTTATCGCGCCGTACCATCTTGTCGGTTACGTCAATGGTTGATCCCATGGGACATATCCATCCGCAGAAGAAACGCCCGAAAAATACTGTTGCCCCCAGTATCACCAGCGCGGGGATAAACGAATCGATGATATGCTTCGCCGCCAGCGAATGGGTGAGCCCAAGATGCACTGAAAGACGGGGAAGAAAATTATACATGTCCGGATCATTCACCGGCTCTCGTGTGGCTATAAGAAGGGATATAAAGGTCAGCCAGAACAGCAGCTGAAAGACTGCCCTGACCTTTGACCATACCGGGTTTCTCATACGCTGATCCTTTTAACCCGTAAGTTGCGGGTATTGATCTCCCCCATGCCTTCACGTGACGCGTACTTCAGATAATCGATTGATGAAGGTGATATCCCGAAAAATGCCTGTGCGGAATACGCGTCTACCGCCACGGGGTTAACCCCCATAACGATGGTTTCAGGATGCTTTATATCCTGCGGCCGGCCCGAGCTGGGGCCGTGTTTGGTGAGCACGCGGGTGGCATCCAGTATCACCAGCTGCACCGGCACTGTTTTCGTAAAATCAACGATATTCTTATGAAGCCCCAGGTGATAGATACCACGATTACCGCCGATAACCCCCATGAGGTTTTTCATGGCCATGGTAAGTGTTGCCGAGCTGTGATGTTTGGCTATGGGCATGTTGATTATCACATCAGCTTCACGTATGTCCTTGTATACTTTCAGGCTGCGCAGATTCATGCCGCCGGGAACGTTCACCTTCTGGTACTTTCTTCCATCCATGTATTCCAGGTCAACCCCGGCATTGTCAGCCACCTCTACCATTTTGCTTGTCTTGTAGACAAGACGGGCATTGTGCACCGGCCTGTCCATGATCTTTACTTCCGCGCCGAGGGCTTTGCACATTTTCGCCACTGCTTCAACCAGGTATGGATGGGTTGTATGAGCACGCTCGGGTGATGAGTTAAATCCAAGATTGGGTTTTATCACCACCTTCATACCCCGCTTCACGAAACGGTCAAGTCCTCCCATCTGGGTGAGTCCCCTCTTTACCATCTTCTCCATACCGGCTTTTGACATATCACTCCCCTTCACTACCACCAGCCCCCGTGGATCATCCGCAAAAGCGGGAGAGATCCGGGTGATCATCCTTGCCAGCGGGTCTACCCACTGGGTCACGCTCAGCATGGCCGTGAAAGAGGCAACCTTTTTTAAAAATGACCTTCTATTACTTTTCGCATTTGTATGCATAGCTTATTCCTTTCGTTTCATATTCTTTAAATTCCCTTTCATTCGCCTAAGTCCGTTGAAGTTGTATTCATGATAATACAGGAATGATTCTATTTCCATAATTTTTTT
>CAZVRB010000007.1:0-9292 GCA_964629365.1 uncultured Leptospiraceae bacterium | reverse complement strand
GACAACCATGACGATTGTCATTTACTGTATATCCGTATTGACCTGTTTATGAAATCGTTCATGGGTTTCATTCGCATGAAAGCCCTGATACATCGGCCCGGAAAGCTGTCAGATACAACCTGTTTCTCATCGAGATCAACTCCAACCAGGAAACTCTTGTGCCTTAAAAGGTCAATGGCGGGGTGGTCTTTCGGGTATCCCCTTGGAGCTGTTTTCAGGGTTTCCCCGCCCAGTTCTTTGAATTCCTCAACGAACTCCGGCTGGTTGAGTACCTGGTAAAAATCTTCGAATTTTCCGGCAATCCCTTCTCGAATGGCCTTTAATTCGGGGGCTTCAGGCCTGTATATACCGCCGCCAATAAAGGAATTATCAGCACCGATATGGACATAGTATCCCGCCCCTGGTGTTTTTCTTCCGTCCTGTTTAATGAACGCACCGAAATTGGTCTTGTACGGGGTCTTGTTCTTCGAAAAACGGGTGTCCCGCTGTATACGGAAGAGGCATGATTCGGGGTCAGTGCCAATCAGGGACTCGTCGAACTTGGCCATCTCGCCGATAAGATATCCCGTGAAATCCAGTACATTTTCACGAGCCTGGCGATACCAGTCTTTATTGGTGTAAAACCACTCCCGGTTATTATGGGCCGCAAGTGTATGTATAAAATCTATGGTTGATTTCTGTATCATCAGTAACTCAGGATTTCATCGTACACTACAGGTGAACAACCACCTCGCAGTATTCGGCCCCCTGGTTCAGGTTTTTTGTATGGTCAGCCTTTATGGAAAAGTCCTTTCCGAACATACCACGTCCGAGCCCTTCATAGGTGGCAATGGTTGCAATGCCGCAATCGGCTATACCCGCCTTTGCGATGGCTTTCTGCATCTCGCATTCTACCACACGAATTACAATTTTACCATCCTCTCGAATTACTTCCCTGTTGTCCATACCCATCACCTTGAAAAGCATGTGCAGGGCATCAATATATGATTCAGGCCATACCGGATCAGGAAGGTGATTTTTCACCAGGTTTTTGCCCATCACGTAGGAAAACTGTTTCCATGCTTCGACATCCATCTTCCACGCCACGTCAATACCATATTCCCTGGCCATAGCCATGAACCATGCACCATCCAGGCGCACGAAAGCAAGTCTGGAAAGATCAAGAATATCTTTTTCGGAAACCTGCATAGTTCACCTCGTTTTTAATAACTTCACGGCATTACCCGTTTAAATCATATCCAGCGTAACACTCCCGCGCATACTATCAAGAGAATGGCATTCAGCGCGAAGAGGGTGCCTATCCACGTGACCTGTGTTTTCGGTTTCCAGTCGTAGGCTAAATTTGCCGCCAGGAAGAAAGGAATATACACAGTTACGAACACCGGTAAGGCGCCCCACCAGGGATATACCCAGTGAAATGCAGGGGTAGTTGCAAGAAATATTTCAAATATGGAGAAGAAAGCAGCATTAGCGATGGCAAACAACACCCTGTTGTTTACTCCAAGAATCTTCACCTTTGGATCATCGGGCAGAATCTTTACAAAAATGAGACCCGCGACGGCGAACATCATGCTGAGTTCCCAGCCCACTCCCACCAGGAGCAGGTAGCTGGTCCCCCCGGGTACCGTCCATAACGCGTGTCCTGAAAAATGCTGTATGAGGGCATTGGCGATCTCGTATAACCAGTGCACCATGTAGAGGGACAAACCCGCCGCAACCGCGTTCCAGTTTTTCTTTGAGATCTCGTTAAAATAAATATACACCACGAAGGCAAGCAATGGTATGAAATACCATTGAAATGTCTCAGGGTTACGTAATATATCAAGTGCTTTTTGGGTAAGTTCAGGCTGGTTCAGGTTCACCACGTACCTCCAGGTAGTATCAAAGGGTATACATCCGGGTTATTTGGATACTTCGCTATACTCATTTACAAGTGCTGTGATTCTCTTCTACTTATGAACCGTAAATTTCTACACTGTGGGTCTTCACCCAGTGCTTTTTCAGCACTTCTTTGGCTTCCTCAATCTTGTCCACTTCTACAATGACTATGGCTTCATCACTGTGCAGGTTAATAAACGGGTAAAGTGTTTCAACATTTACCCCGGCCTCGTTGAGTGGCCGCAATATGGCATTAAGTCCACCGGGATGATCAGGGGTGGACACGGCAATCACTTCTTTCGTGGAAACAGTAAATCCTTCCGTAGTAAGAACATTTTGTGCCTTGGGAGGATCACTGACTATCATGTGCACCTGTACTGGCGCAAGTACCGACGATGCCATTATAGCCTTTATGTTTATATCTTCTTTCTCGAGGATATCACATATCTTGCTCAGGTTTCCCGGATGATTCTCAACGGCAACACTTACCTGGGTTATGGGCATAATAACACTCCTTCTGTCGGATATACATTGATGTTCTTTCCTGTTTTATTAATACTACCAGCGAAGAAGGAAAGTCAACTTATTTTTATACAGGGGCCGCCGGGGTATCAACCGGAAAAGGAAAATTATTATATCCTTCCATGAAGGCATTAATACTTCTTTCTTTTACCTGTGGTTTTTTACCCATCATGGAATCAAGGCTCCGGGTTATAGATTCCACTTCTACCACGCCGGTCAACCGGATAAAGGCGCCAAGCATCACCAGGTTCATGGATCGCTCAGTTGCAACTTCACGGGCCACCATGTTGGCAGGAACAGGGTACAGATCCACATCGCCCCGCAAAGGCACATTATCCACCAGGTCTGAATTATACAGCATCTGCCCCCCTGACTCGAGGCGGTTGATGAATACCGTGGTTGAAGGCTGGTTCAGCGCCAGTACAAAATCAGGAGTTGAAGCAACCGGTGAGGCGATGTCCTCATCAGACACACTCAATGTACAGTTTGCTGTCCCCCCTCTTACCGCTGCCCCGTACGAAGGCAGGTAGGTCACATGAAGACCTTCCAGCATGGCCGCGTTTCCCAGTATGTTGCCCATGGTTAGCACTCCCTGGCCGCCGGCCCCGGCGAATATCATCTTAACCAGCATGCTGCCTCCTTTCTTCACGCCTGTCAGCAAGCACACCCGTTGGAAACTCTTTTGACATGACGTCCTTGATCCACTTGAAGGAGTCCACCGGCGTCATCTTCCAGTTTGTGGGGCACGGGGACAATACTTCTATAATGGAATACCCCAGGCCGTCTACCTGGCACTGAAAGGCATTACGCAGGGCTTTTTTTGTTTTCTGCACCCCTGCCGGTCCGTCTATTGCCACACGCTCGGCATAGGTAACCCCTGGAAATCCAGCCAGGGCATCGGTAAGATGCAGTGGATAGCCGTCGAACTGTGCGTTTCGGCCACGGGGTGTTGTGGTGGTGGTCTGCTGCAGCAGGGTGGTGGGAGCCATCTGTCCACCGGTCATACCATATACAGCATTGTTAATAAATATCACCACGATCTGCTCACCGCGATTGGCCGAATGCAGCGACTCTGCCGTACCGATAGCCGCAAGGTCTCCATCCCCCTGGTAGGTAAACACAAACAGGTCAGGACGCATACGCTTAATGCCGGTGGCAATTGCCGTTCCCCGTCCATGGGCAGATTCTATCATGTCCACGTCAAAATACTTGTAGGCCAGCACGGCACATCCAGCGGGATTTACACCGATTGCCCTGTCCCCCACACCCATCTCTTCCAGCAATTCGGCAACGATACGGTGCACAATTCCGTGACCGCATCCCGGACAATAATGACTGATCACGTCTTTCTTATAATATACGGGCCATGTGTTCTTCAGCTTCACGGTTACCCCTTCTTCAAAAGCATATATTCGCGGTACAGTATCCTGGCAAATTCAGCGGGGGTGGGAATGATGCCCCCCGGTCTCCCGTGGAAGTACACCCTCGACCGGCCTTCAAGTGCCATCTTAACATCATCAACCATCTGTCCCGTGCTCATCTCAAACACAACGAATGATCGTATTTTTTGCGAAACATCCTGAATTATATCTGTTGGGAAAGGCCAGAGTGTAAGGGGACGGATAAGTCCCGCCTTGATGCCGTCCTTGCGCACCCGCTTGATGGCACCCTTCGCGATACGGGCTGTTGTGCCGTAGGCCACGGCAACGATCTCGGCATCATCCATCATGTAGGCCTCGTAGCGCACTTCGTTTTTCTGTATTTCCCTGTACTTGCGTACCAGCTTCCAGTTATGCCGTTCCATTTCAAGGGCGTCAAGGATAAGGGAAGCCATGTACCGGCTTGCCCCGTCCCCCCGTCCCTTAAGTGCCCATTCTTTTTCGGGCAGTGATGTGCGCTGCTCGGGAAAAACCACAGGCTCTTTCATCTGGCCAAGCATCCCGTCCCCCAGCACCATAACCGGTGTTCTATACCTGTCTGCCAGGTCAAATGCGTCGTAGGTGAGGTCTGCCACTTCCTGCACACTTTCGGGGGCCAGTACCGGGGTTCGGTAATCGCCATGTCCCCCTCCCCTGGTAGCCTGGTAATAATCACCCTGGGCGGGGGCGATATTCCCAAGACCCGGGCCACCACGCATCACATTGATGATAACCGCCGGAAGTTCGAAACCGGCCAGGAATGATATACCCTCCTGCTTCAGGCTGATACCGGGACTGGATGACGAGGTCATTGCCCTGGCACCTGTACAGGCCGCGCCGATTACCATGTTGATAGCGGCCGTTTCGCTCTCTGACTGAATAAACACACCTCCATGGTCTGGAAGATGTGCCGACATGTACTCGCCAAGTTCGTTCTGGGGAGTAATGGGATATCCGAAATAACTGGTGCACCCCGCCCTGATGGCTGCCTCGGCGAATGCGTGATTACCGCTGATAAATACCTTACTCATGGTACACCTCTATGGCAAGATCGGGACACACCAGGGTGCACACCATGCAGGCGGTGCACTCTCCCCCGGGATTTGCCTCGGCATAATGATACCCGTGACTGTTAAGCTCTTCGGAAACTCGAAGGGCATCTTTTTTGCAGAAATGCACACATAATTCGCATCCCTTGCATTTTTCCATATCGACGATGACTCTACTTGCTGTTTTCACTTTCATTTTTTTATTCTTTTTGGCGTGTAATATTGTAATATGACATATGACACATTTTCAGATTATTTTGCAAGAATAATTCACTGAATACCCGTCATAGTTCTGTCTTTTTTGAACTTCATTCTCTGTATATTGAATACTGCCCCTCAAACTGGTTCCGATAAAAGTTTCCCCCTTTAGTAAAGGGGGACAGGGGGATTTCGTTGAGTTTAATGAACATAGTAGTTGATACTCGAGATCAAGCATTTTCACATAATCTGATTGA
Source organism: uncultured Leptospiraceae bacterium (assembly GCA_964629365.1). Lineage (GTDB taxonomy): Bacteria > Spirochaetota > UBA4802 > UBA4802 > UB4802 > M55B154. The sequence goes on along the minus strand of CAZVRB010000007.1, from coordinate 3,970 downwards.
CCACATGCCAGTACACATAGCATGCTGAAAAAATACTAGCATCCAGGGAAAACACATGCATGTTGATATAGACCGTTTCGCACATCTACATTCACCCCTTCACAACTGGGACCAGAGATACAAGATAGCCGGGCTCTTTTCTCTCATCCTGGTCATCAGTATGTTGTCAAGCCTGTGGGCACTTTGCTGTTCTGTACTAATTGTTGCGGTTCTCATGCTGATCTCGAAAATCCCGGTTACGCAAATTGTCCGTCCCGTGCTGTTTCCTTTACTCTTTCTGATTCCATTATTCATATTTTTGCCACTTACCGCCGGTGGTGAGAAATACATTGTATATGGAATACCCATATACATTGATGGTATATTACTTTCAGTACGGATCGCGGTAAAAGCCCTTTGCATCATCATGTTATTTCTACTGATAACCGGCACCTCTCCTTTTACCGTCAGCATGAAAGCATTACGTTCGCTGAAGCTACCCGCAAAGATTGTTGATCTCATCATGTTTACCTACCGCTACATTTATATTTACCTTGATGATCTTCGTGCCCTCAGGCAGTCAATCATGATGAAAGGATACCGCAGTAAAACATCCAGGCACTCATTTAAAACTTCCTCTTACCTGGTGGGCTCTCTGCTTGTACGCAGCTTCGAGCAGACCGACAGGATGTTCAATGCCATGACCTGCAGGGGATATACGGGAGAAGTAAAAGTTTTAGCAGAATTCAAATCTACCTGGAAAGATGTGGCAAAATTCATTATTGCCATGTGTATTGCCATTATGCTTGCGGGGTGGGAACTATTTATGAATACAGGTGAATTACTATAAAAGGAGCCACACTGTGAAAGTCATAGAAGTAACAGATCTTTCGTTCAACTATCCTGATAAGGCAGGAGTTCTTGATAGTATGTCATTTACCATTACCCGTGGTCAGAAATGCGGTATTATTGGCCCAAACGGGGCCGGCAAGACCACCCTGTTTCACCTCATGTGCGGACTGTTGGAACCCTCCTCCGGATCAATATATATAAAGGATAAACCTGTAGTCCACAATACATTCAATTCTTCTATCGGGTATGTATTTCAAAATACCGACGACATGCTTTTTACCGCAACGGTATATGAAGATATCTCTTTTGGCCCCCTCAATCTCGGGCTATCCCCTGAAGAGGTACAGGATGCGGTTGACCGGACCATGCGAATTACCCGCACCCGCCATCTTAAAGACCGCCCTCCCCATCATCTGTCAGGGGGTGAAAAACGAATGGTGGCCATAGCATCGGTTATCGCCATGCGTCCGGAAATCATCATCTACGATGAGCCCACATCCGAACTGGACATGCGTGCAAGAAGAAATCTCATAGAATTTATTCACAACTCGGAAGAAACCCTGCTTGTAGCATCTCATGATCTTGAATTTATTCTTGAAACATGTCAGATGGTGCTTTTAATAAATAACGGCACCATTATCGCCTCGGGTGCCCCGGGTGAAATAATGAAGGACGTTGACATGATGCTTGAAAATGGTCTAGAGCGGCCACATTCACTTTTGCACGGTATCTCTCATGATCACTGAACAAGCTCCGGCTTCACTTTAACGAAGAACTCAACCACGAGAACAGTAATGACCCCTTCAATAAGGGCGACGGGGATATGAGCGGCAACAATGACCTTTGCCGTCGCGATAAATTCACTTCCTGCCAAAACCAGCACAAAGGCCATCAACCCGCCGGAAAGGAGTATTGCAACACTCCCTCCAGTGAATGACAGTATCCGCAATGCAGTCACAGACCCGCGGAATTTTCCCTTCAATTGAAATATGCCCCATGAAACTATGGCGGGAAGTCCCATTATCAGGGTATTCGCCCCCAGGGTGGTAATGCCCCCATGCTGAAACATTACCGCCTGAAACAACAGGGCAATCATGATGGCCGGAAATGCCGCCAATCCAAGAACCACCCCAACCAGACCATTCAAGAGAAGATGTACACTTGCCGGCCCAAGCCGTATATGCAGAAGTGAGGCCACGAAAAACGCGGCAGTCATTACCGCAATTTTGGGAATTTCTTTTCTGTCTGTTTTTTTTAAGACAAGTCCCGCTATTACAACGGTTGCAACCGCCGTGGCGGCGCAAATCTGCCCACTCAATACACCATCACTAATATGCATACTAACATCCTGAATTAATAATACAGGGGTCAGAGCCCACCTGCGGTATATGAACAGGCACATGGGCATACGTCAAGTAAATAACACAATTGTATTATTGGTAACACGTTTAGCATAAGACAGGGAAGTAACTCCTGTGAAGTATAATTATATCAGGGTCTTTCCGGATTATTGGGAATTGAAAATAATTTTTTATAACAATGTCATTCCCGCGAAGGCGGGAATCCAGGAGTGAACAGCATGCAGTATTATGTATATATCTTAGCCAGCAGAAAAAACGGTACGATGTACATCGGAGTTACCAGTAACCTGGTTAGTGGAACCGCCAGTGGAAAATAAATCTAATAGAGAAAGAGAATCCCGGCTGGCTTGATCTATTTGACGGGTTGCTGTAACAGAATGGATTCCCGCCTTCGCGGGAATGACAGTTATGATGGTTTTTCCCAAAATTCCGGAATGAGCCTTATATCATGTTCTATGGAAAAATATAATGTACATGCTGCCTGCCCAGTCCGGCAAAACCATACTCTTTCACACTGGCTTCGAACTGTTCCCAGTTGTCACCATAATGTGTCAATATCATCTTTTTCTTGATTTTGGCAGGCAATTCTTTCAATTCTTCCAGGGATGCGTGCACTCCGCCGGTGAAGAACTGACAATCATGAAAGATTGCCTCAAAGTTGAATTTCTCTTCATACGATAGCACCATTTCAGGATCATAGCGTGTGTCACTGGTAAAGAGTATTCGGTCATCAATAACCATACCACAACTCCAGAAAGAACTCTGCCAGTCCTGCGACGAATCCGGGATGTGCATGGTTCGCATCATTTTCAGGTTGATGTTGCCCACGTTGGCGGTGAATGTCTCCCTTGGATAATTGGGAAGCCACTGTGGTCTTATGATATCAAAGAAATCGTTAAAGCCCAGAATGTCCCCCGCTTCTTCCTCGTTAAACCCGGCCCCCCCCCGAAGGGACATGTCCCACAGGATATGCTGGTATGTTTCATTGATCACCATTACCGGTTTTCGCTTGGTCATGTACCGCCCCATGAGGGCCACCTCTTCAAGACCGCCGATGTGGTCAGCGTGAGAATGGGTGATCAAGAGGTTTCGCACCTCCGTAACCGGCACCCCGAGTTCGAAGAAAGACTGTGGGCACTTTGTGCCGCAATCAACCAGCACATGATCATTCCCTTTTACAATCATGAGATTGGTCTGGTAATTCCTCTTGGTAAAAGCACTTCCTACACCCAGAAAGAAAAGTTCCAGGTTTCCATTACTTGTCAGCGAGAAAGGTTTTTCTTCGTGGGGGATTACATCCATTTTAATCATGTGTTATCCTTAATTGATTAAATACGGTTAAGATTATAATTAGCACAATTTGAAACCAGATGTTCAATATAAGGATAACAGAATAAAACTTCAATCACAAAATCAGTTGCCGCATATAATCATGTGGCAACTATCTTTTGGTTTTCTTCTTCTTCAAGCACCCTGTAGGCGATCTTCCCTACCTGTGTAACAGGAAGAGATAATCGAAATTCAATCTCACGGGGACAACTCCACTTTATGAGGTCCTTCTTGCAATGCTCAATCAGTTCATTTTTAAGATCCTGTGATGCATGAAAACCTTCTTTCAACACAACGAAGGCCTTCACCCGCTCAACCTGTATTGGGTCTGGAACCCCGATTACGCAAGCACTATCAACTGCGGGGTGACCGCGCAGTTGTGCCTCAACCTGTGAAGGATACACATTCATCCCCGAAGACTTGATCATACGCTTCTGGCGAGTAGTAAA
>CAZVRB010000006.1:34026-62578 GCA_964629365.1 uncultured Leptospiraceae bacterium | reverse complement strand
TGGGGGTGAAGATGGTAGATATACTTGATGTGCAACCTTTTGAAATATGCTCAATCCGTCCGCCAACGGAAAACTACAGTCTCACTTTTCGGCTTGCGCGTAATTGTTACTGGAACAGGTGCGCATTTTGCCCGGTGTATAAATTCGGCGCGAAATTTTCCAAGAGGTCACTTAAAGATATAAAACAGGACATACAGAACGCGAAGAACCTGGATGATTATCTCTTTGAAAACGGTGTTGGGTTTCCCGTCTATTCTTCAGCTGATTATGGGAAGGCCCTGTCCCTTGTTGAACGTATACAACGTGAGCAGTGGGAAGCGGGTATAGTACCCCAATACGAGGACAGCCTACCACGTGAACTGCCTGAAGACCTTGATGAAAGACTGGTATGGTTTTTGTCCTGGATTAAGGACAGGCCAACCCTGCGTGACAGCGTGGAGCACCTGGTGACATGGAGAATGGGGGGATCCCGCACCTGTTTTCTGGGTGATGCAGATTCCCTCATCCATAAACCGGCTTTCATGCAGGAGGTTATGGATTACATCCGCATACATTTCCCCTCCCTGGAACGGTTTACCATATACGGCAGGACAAGAACGGCTTCACGCAACCGTTCGCTGAAGGAGTTGAAAGGATTTGCAAAAGCGGGTATCAACCGCGTCCATTTCGGTCTTGAAAGCGGCAGTGACAGGGTGCTTGCAATGGTGAACAAGGGTGAAACCTCCCGGGATCATGTGAAAGGAGGGGTGAAGACCCGTGAAGCAGGATTGTCCTGCTCTGTATACGTGATGCCCGGTCTTGGCGGTATGGAATTCAGCGGGGAGCATGCCCGCGATACTGCCCGGGTGATATCAGAGATACAACCTGACTTTGTGCGGCTGCGGACACTTGAAGTGTTTCCAGGCACACCCATAGATGAAGCCAGAAGGCGGGGAGAGTTTACCGAATGCCCGGAAGAGATGGTGGTTGAGGAACTGCGGATCATGATAGAAGAGATGGACGTTGACACCGAGATAATGAGTGACAGTGCCACCAATCTTTTACATGTAGCAGGGCGGCTGCCCCGGGACCGGCAGCACATGCTGGAAGAGATTGACGGGTACCTTGCATTACCCGAAAGGGAAAAACGGGAATTCAGCCTGAAAGCACGGCTGCAGTCATTCATGGGGCAGTACGGTGAGGTGACAGATGATATTATGGAAAAAATTGAGCCTTATCTTGATGGTTCTTCACTGCGCATGGATGATATTTCCGACCTGCAGCTTGAAGAGATTACCCGTTTGATTCGTGGAAAACTGATGCCATAAAAAGGAGAAAGAATAATGATCAAGGATCTTGGTGATAAAAAGGTAACCCTTCCGGGAAATAATTTTTTCGTGGCTGAAAACGCCACCGTTTTGGGTGATGTCACCCTTGGTGAGCATGTGAGTGTGTGGTTCAATTCTGTGATACGAGGAGATATGAACAGCATCAGCATAGGTGATGGAACTAATATTCAGGACAGTTGCGTACTGCACACGGGTGCGGAGCACACCCTTGTAATAGGTAAAGAAGTGACGGTTGGACACATGGCCATGCTGCATGGCTGCAGGGTGGGAGACAGGTGCCTGATTGGAATCAATGCCATAGTATTAAACGGTGCCATCATAGGGGATAACTGCATCATTGGTGCCAATGCACTGGTGCCGGAGAACAGGGTGATACCGGACGGATCAATTGTGCTGGGGTCTCCGGGTAAGGTGGTAAAGCAGGTGTCTGCTCTGCAGCGTGAAGAGATTACCCATGCTGCCAGGGTTTACATGGATAATATTACACTCTATCGAAACAATGGCCATGGTGACGAGGGATAAAAAATTGTAACATATCGATTAATCACGCCGTATGCGTAGACCTTCCTGAAAAAATTCCACAATTAATGTAAAAAAATAATAGTGGAATGGATGGGAATCATGAAAAAGGAATTCTGTAGTGTACGGCTTAAAGAATGTTTCCAGTTATATTATCAAGAAGTAGTTCGTGTTATCAGGCGGTATTACGATGACGAGCACCTGGCCGAAGACCTGGCACAGGATCTGTATACCAGGATGATAATGCGTGAAACCATACCTGATCCGGAGAATCCAGCCTGTATCGGGTATATGAGAAAGGCAGCAAGGAATATCTGTTTCGATTATATTCGCAACGAAATTCGCAAAGAGAACAATCGTTGTATGTACTCCGACAACATGGATGAGTATGCGGGAGATTACCACGATATTGAGGAAACATTCGTGAATGGAGAGGTTATCAGTACCATGATCGACTCCATTCGCCAGATGGAAGATGTTCGTCGCAGCATGGTGATAGAGCGGTACTGCCAGGATAAAACATACGCGGATATTGCCAGGGATATGGATCTATCGGTATACGTGGTGAAAAAACGGTTGAGGGATATTCATACAACCATCCAGAAAAAAATTGTCAGGGATTTTAAGTGAATACACTCACCCGTTATGGGGTGAGTGTTTGTCTGAAAATATAATGATCATCCAGGGTATCATGTGAGAGTGGAAGAACCTGGTATCTTCCTTCAAGAAAATAGGGGATCATGTCGTCATAATGTGAGCTTGAAGGGTGTCCTGATTCGCCCGGGGTGGTTATGATATGCATGGGGTTATCACTGTTAAAGTCCACGATAAGGCGCATCGCGGGTATCATCCACACGTCGAAGTTCTTACCCCATGTAAAACCAGCCACGTTTACCGTGTGTACGTCACCTCCTGCCGGAAATGGTCCCCGGTCGAGATATCCTTTCAGCAGCCCTGTTTTTTTTGATATGTCATGCTGCCAGTTATAGGTATGCAGTGTCCCCCATTTCCACTGTTCTTCGTCAACACCCATTTCTTTCCGGCACAGGGTATAGGCGTCATTCAGGGATTGTGCCAGTATATCATACTTGTTCTCCACCACCGGTGTGTTGATGTTATCAAAAAACAAGGAGCTTTCCCGGTATACCAGGAGATGGTCGGTGGCCGCGTATGATGTCATGCTGGCCTGGATAAATGCTTCCCAGTGTAGAGAATCTTCCGGACCCAGTTCATCAAGAAAGGCAGCCCTGGTAAAGGCATGGTAGAGGGCTCCCATGAGGGCCGCGGCGGGTGATGATTTATCCATTATACAGTCAAAGCGATCGGGATGCAGCATGTGCAGGGCCCGGTTGGCATTTCTTTTGTGTACCGGTTTCATGGCATCAATTCTTTCCTGTATAAACGAAGCGCGATGCGTCGAGAATAGTATTTCCTGTACTTTGCGGGCCATGGTTGAGTAGCGGTCATTTTGCAGTTTCTTCATGTGGTCTACCGTGGCGTTTGTGGTGGTAGAAAGTACCTGCTCCAGGCGTTGGGCTCTTTCCTGGTTGTACCAGGAGGATGACATGTGCAGCGGGTAATTTTTTTCAACCGTTCGATGGTTGGCAGTACATAAATAGCCGGCAGAAGGGTTCTCGCTGTGGGGCAGGGATGAGAAGGGTGCGAAACCCTGCCATTCATACTCACCCGTCCATCCGGGGGAGGGGAAGAGTCCTTTGCCTTTTTTACGGAGAGGATAAAGCCCTGTCACCTGCCAGCCAATGTTATTTTTGTCACCATAGATAATATTAAGATATATACTGTGTATACCCGATATGGCATTTCGTGCCTCTTTCATAGTGGACGCCCTGCCCAGCCTGTAAAAGGCGTCAAGTGTCACGTCTCCATCCTTCACAACCCATGACAGGGAAAGACCGAATGGAATATCAACCGGCAGCGGCTGTACGGGCATCTCGGGGGGCAATGGCATAAGGGAAAGAGAATTATTAAGCAGGGGACCGTGATGTGTTTCATATACCGGCAGGGTAAGAGGGTCTTCACCCTTGATGCGATATGTTTCTTTCCTTTTCTTTAACGGCAGCCATTTGTCCTTGAAGAGGTAGAACAGATTTCCTCCGTCCTCTTTTATCCGTTCGATAAACAGGTCCTGGCTGTCAGCCATAACCATGGTTTCACCCCAGGCTATGGTGCCGTTAAACCCCGCCGTTATAACCGGGATGCCGGGAAGGGTCACCCCCGCACAACGGTAGGTGGGACATTCAAGGTGTAAAATGATCCAGGGTGAGGGAAGGGCAAGCATGAGATGGGTGTCGTTGGCTATGATACTTCGTCCACCTTTAGTCCGTGAAGGGGCAAGAGCCCAGTTGTTGGATGCTGGTGTTCCCGGCCTGGCAATAGTTTCCATCTTCTTGAGTGTCTGCTGAAGCTCTTCCATGTCTGACAGGGGCAGTTCGGGTATAATATGACGAAGTTTTTCTGCCTCCTCCAGGGGTATCTCCTGGTCGTGATAGACAGGAAAAAGTTCGGCTGCTTTTTTATATCCCAGCTTGTGGGCGATAATGAGAAAATGCAGTTCTTCTATCAGGTTGAATGATACGTTGAGGTTTAACATGGCAAAGATATATAATGAGTCTTCAGGTTTCCAGCGGTCGGGGGTAAAACCGGTTAGTACCAGTTCAGGCGGCAGCTGCGGTGTGGTATGCATGTAGTGATTTACTCCCCTGGCAAAACTTTTCAGCATCATGCGGCCATGTTCGTCCATCTGCTTCATTGTGTTGTCAACAACAGCCTTCACCCCCAGGCTGCGCATAAAACGGTCAATTGGAAGGGTGTCACTGCCGGCGATCTCGCTTAGCCTTCCCTGTATGGCATGTTTTAATATAACCATCTGGGTAAGCCTGTATGACGCGGTAACATAACCGGTTGCACAGAACAGGTCGCTCTCGTTTTGTGCCTGTATACAGGGGATGCCCAGTGAATCCCGTTTAACCGTTACCGGTTTTTCCAGGCAGCCCATGCGTATTGTTCCATCAAAGGGCAGCAGGGACTTTTTAAAATGGTTATGCACCAGGGCACATTGCAGCGAGAACAGTGAAATACATGATATGATTATAAAATGACGAATTATTTGTTTTTTCATAATATCATAAGGTTATTCAGATAGTACTGGAAAAATCAATACTTATTTGGGAATTTAAAATAGAACCACGGAGGCCCGGAGGTACAGAGATCTTCCTGTCAAATTTCGTTACATAAAACGTTGATGCTACTTATAAGAATTTCTGCATTATTGCAAATGACCTGGATTATTGTACCCATTTATTCTCTGTGACTCAGTGTCTCTGTGGTTCTATTTTACCGTTATAATGGAAAATGCTTGCCAAAGATGGTGAGGTGTTGTTGGTAAAGGGTAAAGACTAAATGGAAGAGGTGTGGTGATGAAGTATCTGGTAGTTGGAGCAGGGGGCCGTGAACATGTTATCTCGTGGAGACTGCTGAATGATGGCAGCGCGGATGAGGTGTACGTGGCACCGGGTAATGGGGGCATTGAAGAGAAATACAGGATAGACGTCGGGGTGACCGACTTTGAGGGTATATATTCAGCGTGTATTGAAAAGAAAATCGACGTGGTGATCGTGGGTCCCGAGGTGCCCCTCGTTGAAGGACTGGTGGATTACCTGCAGGAGAGAAATGTGGCGGTATTTGGCCCAACCGCCAGGGCAGCCATGCTGGAGGGGAGCAAACTTTTTGCCAAGGGCATAATGAAAAAGTACGGGGTGCCAACCGGGCAGTACCACGAAATAAATGGCAGGAAGGCCATGCTGTCCCACCTGGACGGGGTTCGTTCATTCCCAATAGTTATAAAGCTTGACGGTCTGGCCGCGGGGAAGGGTGTTGGTATTCCGGAGAACAGGGAAGAGGCCATAACCTTTATCAATACGATGGTAGGCGAAGATACACGGGTTATCGTGGAAGAATATCTTGAGGGGGAAGAAGCCTCGGTGCTGGGAATCTGCGACGGGGAAACGGTGCTTCCCTGTATTGCCGCCCAGGATCACAAGCGGATCAATGAAGGGGATACCGGCCCAAATACCGGCGGCATGGGAGCATATGCCCCGGCACCGGTGATAACCGCCCAGAGGCTGGAGAGGATACGCCGGGAAGTGCTGCAGCCGACCGTAGATGGGATGAAGGCAGAAGGATTTCCTTTTAAAGGAATACTGTACGCCGGTGTTATTATCAAGGATGATGACATCCAGGTGCTTGAATTTAACGTGCGCTTTGGCGACCCCGAAGCACAGGTGGTGCTTCCCCTGATGGAGGGGAAACTGGGTGATTATATAACAGCCGCCATCGATGGTAAGCTGTCAGGGATGAGTCTTTCCTTTAAGAACAGTCATGCCATTACCGTGGTGATGGCATCCGGCGGTTACCCGGGAAGTTATGAAAAAGGTAAGGTGATTACCGGCCTTAACCAGGTTCCTGATGACATTATGGTGTTTCACGCGGGCACAAAAAGAGAGGATAATAATATAGTCTCAAGCGGGGGACGTGTTCTGAATGTCACGGCCATGGCAGATACCCTGCGGGCAGCTGCTGAAAAAGTATATGAGAATATTGACCGCGTGTCTTTTGACAGGGCATATTACAGAAAGGATATAGGGCACCGGGCGCTGGGGTAAAATTGTTTTGACTTGTCAGTCGGTATGATATATTACCTGGTATGGATTCAGGATTACTGTTATTTTTAGCAAATGGAAGTGTGACATGAGTCTACGTGTTATAATCATTACTGCACTGTTGGCGTGCCCGACGTTTCTTTCTGCTGTCCCGATTAATGTAAATACCAGTGACATGTACGTGCGTGAGGGGTTTGCCAGGAGCTGGACCAATTCTTTACCGGAAGACGGGAACTGGATCAGGCTGGAAGGAAGAACGGACGGGAAACGGCCTGTGATTATACCTGAGCTTGATTTTGAGAATATACCTGAACGCACCTTCCTTTCGCTTCGCACCTATCCTGCCAGGCAGTATACCCTCGTAACATCCTTTACCATGACTGAAAATACCATACGATCCAGGTCTGTGCAGGGTATGTTGCTGGCACACATCGGCGAGAACTGGCAGGTCTATTGCAATGGTCACCTGCTTCGCGACGAGATGTTTCTTGATAAAAACGGGGACGTGAAAACCATTCGTATACTGCGAAAAGTGCTTATCCCCATTAATTCAAGATACCTGAAACCCGGACGCAATATACTTTCCATACGAATTGCGGGTGATCCCACAAACAGGCTTACGGGACTCTACAGGGACGGACCACACCTGGTTGGGGAAGTGTTGTCACTTGACCGTATACGTTCAGAACGGATAACCCTTATGCTTCTCTTTCTGTATCTAGGGGTGGGGCTGTATCATATTTTCCTGTTCAGAAAACGCCCGGGTGAAACATATAACCTGCTGTATGGCTTGTTCTCAATAGTGCTCTTTATATATCTTTTCAGCAGGACATATACCATATTTGAATTTGTTCATGATACTGATATCATTCTCAGGTTGGAATATTGCTCACTCTACCTTGTTATACCGTTGATCGGCGCCTTCTTTGATGTGCTTCTGAAAGGGGGGTTAAGCAGGTTCACCAGGGTCTATTCACTATTCAGCATGCTGCTTATATTGTTTTCCGTTGTGTCACCTATCCCCTTCATAAATGATGTGCTGCGTGTATGGCAGGTAAGTGCCCTTGTCCCTTTTGTTTTTTACCCCGTGTTTCGCATTGGTATACCTTTTTATAGTGAGTTGAAAAGAAACAAGAGTGCGGTATCAGATGAAACACGGTTAACGGGTATTGATATATTGAAAAAAACCCTTTTGTCATCTATTCCGGGCAACCTGGTTCTGGGCCTTTCGGTGGTGATGGTTACCGCCATATATGATCTACTGGACGCGGTCTTTTTCCACCAGGGGCTGGTGCTTACCCGGTACGGATTTTTCGCCTTCGTCGTGGGGATCACCCTTATACTTGCAAATCGTTTTCTATATATTCAGGAGATGATTGAATCTCTGAATGTTGACCTGGAAAAAAACCTGGATGAACTGCACCAGGCCCACGCTGCCATTTCTCTCTCCGAAGAGCGTTACCGGATTATTGTGGATGGAACCAGCGACCTGGTGTTTTCACTGACCACTGAAGGGCTTATTATTTCAGCAAACAAAGCATTCCTTGCATATACCCGCAAGAAGGAGGAAGAAATATCATTTCTTCCCCTGGTGCACCTGGTGTACGAAGGGCAGGACGAACACGGGGTTATGCGGCAGCTAATAAATGAAAAAATAGAAGAATGCATAGTTACACGTAAACCTGTTATATTCAAGGCAAAACTGAAGTCACGTATAGAAGGTGAACCCCAGGAGATGCAGGTACGGTTGGAATACGTGGACATTGGTGAGAGAACAGAGATAATCGGCAAGGCCATTCCCGTTATTGATGACGCCCTGCTGGAATACTTCATCTCGGAACGTCAGACATTCGAGATGGGAAACTACCTGACCACCGCCGAAGAACTGAGCCACAGGCTTGTGCGAAATGTCACCAAGTACCTGGACAATAAAGAAATAACCATGTTGCGTATTGCCCTGAGGGAAATAATTATAAATGCCATCGAACATGGCAACCTGGGCATTACCTATGAAGAAAAAACAGAAGCCACCATGGAAGACGATTACCTTACTTATGTAGCCAAAAGGCAGCAACAACCGGAATACAGGAACAGGAAAGTCAGTATAGAATACCAGCTGAAACCACAGAAAGTGGCCTACAAGATCTCAGATGAAGGTGAAGGATTTGATCACCGGTCTATAATTGAGATGACGCAGGACGCCAACCAGTTGCAGCATGCCCATGGAAGGGGTATCATGATGGCATCAAATGTGTTCGATGAAGTTACCTACAACAGGAAAGGCAACCAGGTTTTGCTGATAAAGTACCTGCAGCAGTGACCCTGATGCTACTTGATTATTATCTCCTGCATGTCTGGTAGTTCCCTGCCTGAACCATCGAAGGTTTGTGTTACCGCTGCCTTGCGTATGGCTTCAAGAACTTCTTCCTCGCTGTATATATCCCTGAGACCGAAAGGCCTGAAAAAATCATCCCCCGGGGGAAACACCGCTAAAAATGGAATAGACCTGCTTCCCAGCTGTTGCAGCAGTGATTCAGCATCCGGGTTTTTTTGGGTGAGATCGGCGGTAAGAAGCCGGGCGTTATACCGTGATAAGGTTTCTCTTACCTGTTCTGTATTCAGGGAGGTTGCTTCCACCAGCCTGCAGTTGGGACACCAGTCGGCAGTAAATTTCACAAGGGTTATTATACCTTTCTCCCTGTTGTCGTAAAGTGCATCAATTGAGAACTCATCGCTCTTAATAGCGGTCTGCGATGCGGCTGATTCGGGGGAAGAAAGATAACGAAATGATACAACCTCCCCCATGGTAATTATCAGTAATAATATGACCAGGGAAACCAGCCGTTTTCGTGCCGGTTGGCCGGGGCCTGCGTATCGTCCGTACTGCCATAATCCCAGTGATACAAAGAAGAGAAACCACAGCATGGAATACCTGGAACCCGAATCAAGTATACCCAGAAGGTATATCACCGTGGCACCCAGGAGAAATGCCATGATATGTTCGAAGGTGATCATCCAGTTTCCCGGTGCGGGAACGTAGCGCATGAGTCCCGGGCGAGCGGTCAAAACCAGGTAGGGCAGGGCCATTCCCGCGCCAATGCTCATAAAGATCACGAAAATAACGTAGGGGGGCTGCAGCATGGCCCATGCCAGTGTACCCCCCAGGAAGGGTCCGCTGCAGGGTGTGGCAAGCAGGGTGGCTAGCAGCCCTTTCAGGAAAGAATCAAGATATGGATTACCCTCATGGTCAGCTGACCTTGCGGCAAAGGAGGGGACGTTAAACGTAAAGACACCGAACATGGACAGTGCCATGGCAAAAATTATTGTGATCATGGCAACAAGGAACCATTGCTGCTGAAAAAGTTCACCCCAGTTATAACCGGCAAATGTGGCAAGAGCCGCAAGTGCTGTAAATGACGCCAGTATACCCCCCGCAAAAAGAAGTCCCATGAGGGTTACCTGACGCCTGTCTTTACCCGCATGGGTTATAATGCTCATAACCTTCAGGCTTACAACGGGAAGAACACATGGCATAAAGTTGAGTATAAAGCCGGCAATAATGCCGAATATGATGGCGGTCAGTATGGTGTTAACAGGGGATGTATGAAGGTAACGGGTTTTAAGGCCCTCAATTTTGACAGGTTCATCGCTTTTTACGGCCGCATCTTTTGTTTCAGGAGCAACCCGTGGTGCATCGGCAGTCTGTATGCGTTCTATATCAAATACGGTAGCCGGTTTTTCCGGGGGGATTACGGATATATCCTGGGGAATGGTTTTTCGTAACGGGATACACGCCCCCTCGTCACACAGCAGGGCGTCAACGGTAACTTCCACAGAATACTGCCCCACGGGTAGTGACGATTCGGTTGAAAAGGGAATGGTGATGGAGGTGGATTCCTCGTATATGTTGACATGTTCACTTTCACCTGGAGCCACGTACCTGGTACCTCTTTCAAATACGGGTTTCCCCGTGCCAATCCCGTCAGGGGATTCAGTGAATACCATGGTTGCCTTCCCGGTTCCCGGTCCCTTGGGATTGGCATATATGTGGGCATTGCCCGGTATCTTGACGGTAACTGTAACATATCCATTATCTCCTGCATGAACCGCGGGTATTGCGCCGGGAATCAATTGAAGGTCTGTGAGTTCTTCCTCAGTGCAGGATGTTAACAGTACTGACAGAAACAGCACGGTAATAACAGTTATAAGCCGGGATACCTGGCGAAAGGTCATAGGGGTCCTCCATCTTTTTACAATTATTTTACTATAGCATTAACTTCAGGGGTATCCTTTTTTTCTTGAACTAAAGGACGGGCTGTTGTACTATACAGGTACCTTAATTAAAGGATGTGACACAAATGGGAACAACACTGATTATGACATTCATCATTATGACATTGTTTTTTATCGCAATGTCAATACAGATAATAGCAGGACGAAAGAAAGAATTTACCCATACCTGCGCGCATAGTGCAGTTGATGGAGATCACTGCCAGACATGCACATGCCAGTCTCATGAGAACAGCAAACCGGTACTGCGTGCTGATCTGATGAACCGAAGGCTGTAATTAAAGAAAACATAATCGATCATGAATAAAGGATGACTATGGCCGACACCATTACAATAAAACGGGGATATGATATTCGCATTGAGGGGGCAGCTGAACCGCGAATCGAGTCGGCGGTTGAATCAGAAAAAGTTGCCCTCACGCCGGTAGATTGCATGGGAATCAGTTCTCGAAACGCCGTTGAAGCCGGGGACAGGGTACAGGTGGGTAGCAGGCTTTTCTTTGACAGAAATGATGAGCGGATCGCAGGTGTCTCTCCTGTCAGCGGAAGGGTGACTGATATAATACGGGGTGAACGGCGGGTTATCGAAGCCATCGTAGTAGCACGGGAGGGGTCGCAAAAATCCGAACTGAACTTTTCATCCCGCGATCTTTCATCAAGTGACCGGGATACCATTGTAGATGTGCTGCTTGCATCCGGCCTGTTTCTGCAGCTGCAGCAGCGTCCCTTTGCCACGATTGCCAGCCCGGATGATGTGCCCCGTGATATTTTCATATCGGCATTTGACACGTCCCCCCTTGCCCCTGAAACTGGCATGCTGCTTGAGGGTAACGAAGAGTATGTCCGAAGGGGCATCAGGGTGCTTGCCGCCCTTACAAGCGGGTCAGTGCACGTGGGTGTTGACGGAAGCAGGGAAACCCCTGAAATATTTCAAACTATTGATGATATAAAGATACATCGGTTCAAGGGGCCCCATCCCGCGGGTAATGTGGGTGTACATATACATCACATCGCCCCGGTGAGGGGACGAAATGATAAGGTATGGACCTGCTCACTGCAGGGGGTTATACGCATCGGGAAACTATTTGCCACGGGAAAACCTGACAATACCGTTACTGTTGCGGTGACAGGCCCTTCTGCGCCAGCAGGAAAATATTACACCACCATGGCAGGTTCGCAGATCAGTTCCCTTGTTGAGGGTGCAGGTGATACAGCTGACACAAGGTTTATTTCGGGAAATGTGCTTACCGGGAGAAACGCCGGGTATGAAGGTTTTCTGGGAATGTATGATTCACAGGTTACGGTTATTCCAGAACCCCGGGATTATGAGCTGCTTGCATGGGTGAAACCCGGACTATTCCAGGAAAGCGCTTCAAGAACTTTCCTCTCAAAACTTATGCCATGGATGCGGTTTCCGCTTAACACGAACAGGAATGGAAGTGTTCGGGCCTTTATCGCCACGGGTATATATGAAAAGGTGCTGCCCATGAATATATACCCGGTTTTTCTTATGAAAAGCATAATAGTACAGGATATTGACGAGATGGAAGGTCTAGGTATTTATGAGCTTTCAGAAGAGGACGTGGCTTTATGCGAGTTTATCTGCCCATCCAAGATAAGCTGGCAGAAAATACTCCGGGATGGAATAGAGCTTATACAGAAGGAAGGATAATACGGTGAGATGGCTTTCCCGCAGGTTTGAAGGGGTTAAAGAACAGTTTGAGGAAGGAGGCAGGCTGTACAAGGTATGGCCGCTTTTTGATGCCACGGAAACCTTTCTTTACCGGCTTCCGGTAAGAACAGTGGAAGGTGCCCATGTGCGGGATGCCTTTGATATAAAGCGAATGATGATGACGGTGGTGCTGGCGATATTCCCCACCATCATATTCGGCATGTATAATATCGGTTACCAGTTTTACCTGGCACAGGGTGTGAACCCCGCCATTGCTGACTGTTTTGTGAAAGGTGCCTTCGTGCTTGTTCCTATGTACGTGGTAGTGTTTGTTACTGGCGGACTGTGGGAGGTGGTGTTTGCCCTGGTTCGCAAACACGAGATTAACGAGGGATTTTTCGTGACCGGCACCCTTATACCGCTGATAATGCCTCCCGATATCTCCCTGTGGATGGTAGCCGCGGGTACCACCTTCGGCGTGGTAATGGGGAAGGAGGTGTTTGGGGGCACCGGCATGAATATCTTTAATCCCGCCCTGGTGGTGCGTGCATTTATATTCTTTGCCTATCCCCAGGCTATATCAGGGGACAATGTATGGACCCTTCTTAATGGAAAAGCAGTGGATGCCTATACAATGGCAACCCCTTTATCCGTGGGGACTGGGGCAACAGAGAATATCATTTCATCACTGCAGAGCCACGGGTATACTTTGCAAAACATGTTTTTCGGCTTAATTCCCGGTAGTATAGGAGAAACATCAACACTTTTGATCTTGATCGGGGGTATATTTCTTATTATTACCGGCGTTGGAAGCTGGCGTATCATGCTCTCTGTGTTCGCGGGGGGATATGTGGTAGCCCTGTTGCTGAACGCGGTGTCACCATCACCGGAAAGCCTCATGTCGCTGCCTCCCCATTATCATTTTGTTATGGGAGGGTTCGCTTTCGGTGCGGTATACATGGCCACTGACCCGGTTTCAGCGTCAAATACCAACAAAGGTAAATACGTGTATGGTTTTTTCATCGGGGCACTGGCCATAATCGTGCGGGTGATGAATCCCGCCTTCCCGGAGGGTATGATGTTGTCAATTCTGTTTATGAACCTGTTCTCTCCCCTTATCGACTACGGGGTGATCAGTATACACATGAGAAGGAGAAGGCGTCGTGCGGCGTGATACCAATACATATACCATACTATTTGCCCTGATGATCGCAGCCCTGTTCTCACTGCTGCTTTCTGTTATATCGCAATCACTTGACAGCAGGCAACGGCTGCAACTTGAGGCTGATATCAAGTTCAATATTCTTATGGCCACCGGGCTGCGGCAGTGTCCCCGGGATCCCCGTGATTTACAGAAGATAAAAGGTCAAAAGGAATGCGTTGATATACAGTGCTGCTATGACGAGTTCATCGAAACTATGGTGGTTGACCATGAAGGGAACCCTGTTGACATGGAAACCCTGGAAAAGGCCCCCTTCAGAATCGACCTTGAAAAGCAGAAGAAAAAGCCTGCCGAAGAGCGAATACTGCCTGTGTTTAAACGGGTAGAAAAGGGTAAGGTGATAGCCTACTGTGTACCCGTGGTGGGGAAAGGCCTGTGGTCTACTATTAAGGGCTATATCGCGTTGAATCCTGATATGAATACCATATTTGGTATCGCGTTTTACAGCCAGGGTGAAACACCGGGCCTTGGGGCTGAGATACAGACCCGCTGGTTTCAGAACCAATTCAAGGGCAAGAAGATACGTGACCAGGAGGGAAACCTGGTTTCTGTGAAGGTGAAGAAGGGGAAGGTTCAGCCGGAGGAGAAAAACAGGGAACACAAGGTGGACGGTATAAGCGGTGCAACGCTGACCGGCAACGGTGTAACCGATCTGCTGGAAACCAGTCTTGAAATATACGAACCCTATTTTCAGAAGGTGAGAAAGGGAGGATGATATATGGCACTGAATAAAAAGGTGCTGACTGAACCAATCAGTGAAAACAATCCCATAACAATCCAGATACTTGGAATCTGTTCAGCCCTTGCAGTAACATCCATGCTGAAGCCGTCCATCGTTATGGGGATCGCGGTCATATTCGTAATCGCCATGGCGAATGTTATCGTTTCATTAATAAGAAGTTTTATTCCCGGAAAGATCCGTATTATTGTGGAGATGACCGTTATCGCGTCACTGGTTATCATCGTTGACCAGTTTTTAAAGGCGTACGCGTACGAGATGTCCAAGCAGCTCTCAGTATTCGTGGGACTTATCATTACCAACTGTATAGTGCTGGGAAGACTGGAGGCCCACGCCATGAGCAACCCGGTACCGTCATCTTTTCTTGACGGGATCGGCAACGGTATAGGGTATGCACTTATTCTGCTGATCGTCGGGTTTTTCAGGGAGCTTTTCGGATCGGGCACTCTTCTGGGTTACCAGGTGATCCCACAGATGCTGTATGACGCGGGGTACGTGGATAACGGTCTCATGGTTCTGGCACCGGGAGCGTTTATTATCCTGGCACTCACCATATGGCTGCAGCGTACCTATACCGGATACAAGGAAGAAGAGTAGGTGTGTCTATGGACCTTTTGAATATTGGCATAAAGGCAATTTTTACAGAAAACATACTGCTTGCCTATTTCCTGGGCATGTGTTCATTCCTGGCCCTTTCAAAGAAGGTGTCTACCGCCTTTGGCCTGGGAATAGCGGTAATCTTTGTGTTAAGCATAACCGCCCCGGCGAACTGGCTGCTGCACGAATATATACTGAAAGAAGGAGCCCTTACATGGCTGAACCCGGAGTATGCCAGCGTTGACCTGAGCTTTCTGACCTTTATTTCATTCATCGCCACTATCGCGGCAATGGTGCAAATAGTGGAAATGGCTGTTGAGAAGATATCAACCGCCCTCTACAGCGCGCTGGGCATATACCTCCCCCTGATAACGGTAAACTGTTCCATCCTCGGGGTTTCCCTGTTCATGGTTGAGCGGGAGTATACACTTGCGGAGTCGACGGTATTCGGGGTAGCTTCAGGTATCGGCTGGTTTCTCGCAATCGTCAGCATGGCTGCCATACGGCATAAGATCCGTTATTCCAACCTTCCGGAAGGTATGCGGGGGCTGGGCATCACCATGCTTTTGACTGGTCTTATGGCTATCGCCTTTATGATATTTTCTGGAATTACACTAACTGGATAGGATTATATGGTAACTGTTATACTTGGAGTTGCGGCATTCAGTATCATCGCGGTGTTTCTCTCGATGCTGATAATCGGTGCGGAATCTAAACTGAAAGAGACCGGTGAGGTAACCATTGAGATCAACGATGATCCTGACAAGGATATCGCTGTTCAGGCGGGATCTAACCTGCTGAACACACTGGCGGCCAACGAGATTTACCTGCCATCCGCATGCGGGGGCGGGGGCACCTGCGGTACCTGCAAGTGCCAGGTGTTCGAGGGAGGCGGTGATATACTGCCCATCGAAGAAAATCATATCAACAGAAAAATGGCACGCGACCACTGGCGCCTGTCCTGCCAGGTGAAGGTACGCGAAAGCATGAAGATCGGTATCCCCGAAGAACTGCTGGATATAAAGAAATACCATTGCAGTGTGGAGTCCAATAAAAACGTGGCGACCTTTATCAAGGAGCTGGTGCTGCGAATGCCAGAGGGGGAATCGCTGGATTTTGACCCGGGAGGGTATGTACAGATTGATATTCCGGAATACAGTATTGATTTTTCCAGCGATATCAACGTTGATGCACAATACCGTGAAGACTGGGAAGCGCAGGGAATTCTCAACCTGGTTGTTGACAACGACGAGCCCATCTTTCGGGCTTATTCAATGGCAAATCATCCGGCAGAGGGAAACATTATCAAGCTGAATGTAAGGATTGCAACCCCCCCATGGAATGAAAAAAAACAAAGGTATGAGAAGTTGCCCGCGGGTATAGCTTCTACCTATATTTTTTCACTGAAGGAGGGGGACGAGGTGGATATATCAGGACCTTTCGGTGATTTTTTTATACAGGATACTGACAGGGAGATGGTCTACATCGGTGGAGGTGCCGGAATGGCCCCCCTCAGGTCACAGATATTTCACCTGTTCAAAACTCTAAAAACAGACAGGAAGGTTACCTACTGGTACGGTGCCCGGTCGGTGCGGGAGATATTTTACGAAGAGGACTTCAGGCAGCTGGAAAAGGAGTTCGACAATTTCTCTTTTCACGTCGCCCTGTCAGAACCACTGCCTGAAGACGACTGGGATGGCCCCACGGGATTCGTTCATAACGCGGTATACGAGCATTATCTCAAGGACCACAAGGCCCCCGAGGATGTGGAGTATTACCTGTGCGGCCCCCCCGTTATGCTGGACGCTGCTTACAGCATGTTGTACAATCTTGGTGTTGAAGAGGACATGATCCGATTCGATGATTTCGGATAAAAGTGCTCAAGTTCAACTTTCATGTGCCGATAATAGATTAAGGCCGCATTCGTCCGGAGGAGAAGATATGGTACATGGAATACAGTCATCATCACTAGATCAGAGCATCGTGAAACTTGGTGAACTTTTGAAAGACATGGCCAGGGCGCAGGAAGGGCTTGCCGGAAAGATGCTGAAGGCAAGCGTTACCACCCGGGTGCAGGGCGCACATATTCAAGGGCTTGGTGAAAACCTGAATACTATCGCCTGAACATATTATGTCTTGACATCAGCACGCAAACCCGCCATCATCAATGTAAACAAACATTGATATTATTCCAAGGAGATTATCCATGAAAAAAGTATATGGAGTTATTCTTATACTGGGAATGCTGTGGTATGCCGGGTCTGAAGTATTTGCCGTTGAAACGGGAATTGACGGAACACTGGGAACCGCGTATTCCACCGATCCTGCCAAGTTTGGCATGGATCTTTCATTACAGCATAACTGGGTGCTTGACCCCTTTTTCGTGATGGGTTTTGAATCAGGGTTGTACTGGGTGCAGTGGAGCAGAAAGGTGGGTGAGGACGAGGTAACACAGGATGTAAGTGGTGACCTGAAGGCCGACACCAATGCCTTTTATATTCCCATCATGGTTGACGCGCAGGTGCGCCTTCCCAACCTGAAAAAAAGACTGCATGTTACCCCCTACATCAACATCGGCCTGGGGTATCCCGTAATGATAATGCATTTTTCCCAGCCGGCATACAAAGACACTGGGGGTGATGAATATCCTGAAGAGAACAAAACAAAATTTTTCAGCGGTTTCGCCTGGCAGATCGTGGCGGGTGCAGGGTATAAGCCGTCTGATCAATCCAAGGTTGAGTTCCTGGGTGAATTCGGGTATCGTAACGCGCAATTGAAGAACGAAGATAACATTGAAATAGACATGTCCGGTTTCATGATCCGCATTGGGGTCAGGTACCCTTTTGGCGGTTCTTCGGCTCAATAATACCCGGTTAACTATTACACAATGATTCATCGATGCTCCCGTCAGGGAGCATCCAGTCGGGATGGTATTCACCTTCTTCTTCCATCCGGTAGCGTACACAGCTTTTCCAGTCTCCCCGGCAATAGTGTTCTACCCAGTATTCATCAAGTTTTCCCTTCTCCAGGTATCCCTTCATGGGACATACCGGGTACCATTTACATTCCCGTCCTGCCATGATTGCTCCTTTTTGCTGTATGTGTAACCCCATTAATTGCTTGAAAATAGTACATATAGTATATACAGTAACCATATAACAAAAAGATGTAACAGTCCATGACGTCTGGAGAAAAAAATGATACCCACTGCATACCTTTTCGATCCCGTGTACATGGATCATGATACCGGGTGGGGCCACCCAGAGCGCCCTGAACGTCTTGCAGCAATTGACCAGCGGTTGCGGGAAAAATCCTATTACAAGGACCTTGTAAAAGTGGAACCGGCAGTTGCTGATATTGCCATTATTGAGAAGATACACTCACCTGATTATATACGGCGGGTAAAGAAAGAGATTGAATCCGGTATCCATTACCTGGACTCAATGGATACCGCGGTATGCAGTAAATCATATGAAATTGCCCTTCTGGCTGCGGGTGGGGGGCTAAGCATGTGTGATGTCATCATGAAAGACGAGGCCAAACGGGGGTTCTGTGTTGTCCGGCCGCCGGGGCATCATGCCGAATATGATTACGCTGCAGGATTTTGTATTTTCAATAACATCGCCATTGCGGCCAGGTATCTTCAGGATACGCACAATATCAGCAGGGTGGCCATAGTTGACTGGGATGTGCATCACGGCAACGGCACGCAGCATACCTTTGAACGGGACAACACGGTTCTTTATATAAGCACCCATCAATATCCCCATTTCCCCGGTACAGGGGCAAAGCATGAAAGGGGGAAGGACGTGGGTGAAGGCTATACACTGAATTATCCCATGCCTGCCGGAAGCGGTGAGGATGATTATCTCGAGGTATTCAGGGATCATATTCTGCCGGCACTGGAAGATTTTAAACCAGGGATTATCCTTATATCGGCGGGCTTTGATGCCCATAATTCAGATCCCCTGTCATATATCGGGTTGTCATCTGAAACGTATTACCTGTTCACCACCATGTTGAAAGACGTGGCAAACAGGTATTCAAAGGGCAGAATGATAGCCTTCCTTGAGGGGGGGTATGACCTTGACGCGCTGGCAACAAGCGTGGAGAGGGTTATTGACTGTTTCCTGGAGGAGTAGAAGTACGTATAAACCGAACTATTCCGCTTACACCTGTAAGCGCGATAAGGATGAGTATCCCTCCGGATAGTATCCTGAAGGTAAGGGGATCGCCGAATATGCTGAAACCAAGAATTCCCGCGAACAGTATTCTGCTCGCGGATATAAGTGACCCGGGAGCTGCATCAATGAAACGGTACCCCACGGTGATCAACACCTGTCCCGCTACCGCGGTTATCGCTGACAACATCATGAAGATAAATATATATAGATCAGGCAAAACGAACAACGGTATCATGATGCCCGCGTTAATAAATATACCAATAAGCATCAGGTAGAAAAGTATGACAAAACTGTTGTCATACTTGCGTGCTTCCCTGAGTGCGGAGATGGCCATGCCTGCACATATCCCTGACATGAGGGCAGAGACGTCACCCGGGTTGATGCTGTGGAAATCCGGCACCACGATAAGGTATACACCGATAATGGTGAGAAAGAGAAAGATGTAATTTTTTTTCCTGTTGGCCTCCCGGTTGAAATATGGGGCTATCAGGAATACGAATACAGGATATGTCATGTTCAGCATGTTGGCATTAGTCACCGTGGTGAACTGAATTCCCGTGAAGAAAAACAGCACTGCCGCGGTATTGGTTATCGCACGCAGTATAACAAGCCTTGGATTGTTGGGCCGTATGGGTATTTTGCGATAGTACAGGTATAACCCGGTAAAAATGAGTCCAACGGAGAATCGCACAAAGGTGACTTCAATGCCGGGAACAAGGGAGCCCGTGGTAACAACCTTTGCGAACACGGTGGACAGGGCAAAGGCCATGGCTGAAAGAAGAAGTAACAATGCCCCTTTCAGTGAAATGGACTTGAATGATTGCTGTTTCATTGACTATCTCTCCAGGGTATACTATACTAAGTGATGTAATACATGGAAAAGAAAAAGTCAACACCTGAATGTAAAAGATGCGGCGCGTGTTGTTTTACCAACATGATTGCCTATGTTACCGATGAGGATATGGCGCGCTGGCAGGATGAAGGCAGGAATGATATACTGCACGTTATTGACAATGAGAACCCCGTATGGATGGGTGATCACCTGGTATCGGCGTCAACCGGCAAACAGCTTCAAGGCTGCCCTTTTCTCGTATTAGTGGACGGGTTATGTGCCTGTTCCATATATGAAACAAGGCCCCTTGTCTGCAGGGCGTATCAGCCGGGAGAATCAGAACTATGCCCCCTTTACAAAAAAGACTTTACGTGACAGGCGGGTGCTGATTTGTAAGAATAGACTATTAGTGAACAAACATTGCAGGAATGAAAGATGAACGGCAGAAGTGGATCGGCGTACCAGGGAATCGCGATAAAGCTTATTATCATAAATGTAGTAATATTCGTGCTGCAGATGCTGACCGGCAACATGCTGGTAGAGCATCAGTTTGGAAACAGGTTGGTGAATATACCAGCCATAACGTATTATCTTGGCCTTATCCCTTCCATGGTTGTAAAGGAAGGATATATATGGCAGCTCTTTACCTACATGTTTCTACACAGTCCCCAAACACTTTTTCATCTTTTTTTTAATATGTATGCCCTCATGCTTTTCGGTATTCCGGTAGAGCAGGTCTGGGGAGGGAAGCGGTTTTTACAGTATTATCTCTTCTGTGGTATCGGCGCCGGTATTACCATATTGACAATCAACCTTATCAGCGGGGGGATGGGATATTATATTCCTACTATCGGGGCATCCGGCGCGGTGTTCGGGTTGTTGCTGGCATTTGGAATACTGTTTCCCAATGCAGAATTGCTGCTGTTTTTTATTATCCCCATAAAAGCGAAATACCTGGTTGTGCTGTTTGGTGGGATTGAACTCTTCCTGGAACTATTTGGAGGAAGAACCAGCATCTCCCACCTGGGACATCTTGGAGGCCTGTTCTTCGGTATCGTGTTTTTTCTCATCTTCAAAAAGCGGGCATTGCGTTTTAAAACGAAACTCTACCGCGCCTCAGCGGCAAACCAGCGAAAAAGTCCTCCGAAAATTTCTTCCCGGGATGAAAAAAGTCGTGAAGAAAGCATCAACCAGATGCAGCAGACAATAATGAAAAAACTGCACAGGGGAGGACAAAAAGAACTCACTGATGACGAGATCCAGTATATAAAATACCTTGAGATCATGCTTGGGGATGATGCTGAAAAATCCTGTGATGATACAGAATATGATGTTGAATCGGGCACCTGCAGGGGATGTGATAACCGGGATGCCTGTTTTTTGATTGAAACCAGAAAATTTGTGGATTAAAATTATCTTGATTACTAGAATTGTCACTATAATTATAATAATATCCAATTATGTTCTTCTTACCCTGCGACAGCATTGATAGTGTCGCGTTATTTCCGAATTGCGATTTCCCGGTTGCGTATGGTACTATAAACGCTGCCGGTTGGTAATATACGATTTGCAGAAATGTAAATTCTATTAAAAGATTAGAGGAGTAGAGCAATGTCTAAAAGAGTGTATTTATTCGGTGCCGGTATTTCTGAAGGTGGTGCTGACATGAAGAACCTCCTTGGAGGAAAGGGTGCGAATCTGGCGGAAATGAGCAAGATTGGTATTCCTGTACCTGCCGGATTTACTATTACTACCGAAGTCTGTAACGAGTACTATGATAATAATGAACAGTATCCAGAAGGCCTGAAAGAATCGGTTAATGAAGCCCTGCAGAAGGTTGAAGACGTGATGGATGCAAAATTTGGTGATACGTCAAACCCCCTGCTTCTATCTGTTCGATCAGGTGCCAGGGTTTCAATGCCGGGTATGATGGATACCGTGCTGAACCTGGGGCTCAATGATGAAACGGTTCAGGGAATAATCAAGAAATCTGGAAACGAGCGGTTCGGCTGGGACTCATATCGACGCTTTATACAGATGTATGGTGATGTTGTAATGGGCCTGAAGCCTGAAACCAAGGAAGAAGAAGACCCCTTTGAAATAATAATGGAAGAAATGAAGAAAAAAAGAGGGGTAGAGCTTGATATCGATCTTACAGTCGATGACCTGAAGGAAATGGTGACAAAGTTCAAGAAGCTGATCAAGGATAAGGTGGGAAAAGATTTCCCCACCGATCCGATGGAGCAGTTATGGGGCGCCATAACCGCAGTGTTCGGTTCATGGAACAATGATCGTGCTATTCTCTACAGGAAGATGAATAACATCGAAGACAGCTGGGGAACCGCGGTGAACGTGCAGTCCATGGTTTTTGGTAACATGGGTGATGATTGCGCAACAGGGGTTGCCTTTACCAGGGATCCTTCAACCGGTGAAAAGATATTCTATGGTGAATACCTTGTTGACGCGCAGGGTGAAGATGTGGTTGCCGGTACGAGAACCCCACAGAATGTAACCAAAAAAGGTTCTCAGAAATGGGCACAGGAAAACGATATACCCGAAGATAAAAGAAAAAAAGAGTTCCCGTCACTTGAAGAGAACATGCCAGAGGCGTATGATGACCTGGTGAAGGTATACAAGAAGCTTGAAAGTCATTACAAGGATATGCAGGATATTGAATTCACCATACAAAATGGCAAGCTGTGGCTGCTGCAGACCCGTAACGGGAAACGTACCGCTGTTGCGGCAATTGCTATTGCCGTAGACATGGTTGAAGAAGGGCTTATTGAAAAGAAAGAAGCCCTGATGAGACTTGAACCCGAAGGCCTGGATCAGCTGCTGCATCCGTGGTTTGACCCCAATGCGGAAAAGAAGGTAATTGCCAAGGGACTTCCAGCCTCTCCTGGTGCTGCTACCGGCAAGATCGTGTTTTTTGCCGATGACGCCCATGATTGGAAAGAAAATGGTGAAAGAGTTGTTCTTGTTCGAATCGAAACTTCTCCCGAGGATTTGAAGGGGATGCACGCGGCAGAAGGTATTCTCACCGCCCGCGGTGGCATGACATCCCACGCGGCTGTTGTTGCCCGTGGAATGGGTAAATGCTGCGTTTCCGGTTGCGGCGCGCTGGAGGTCAGTTACGCCAAGCGGCAGGTAAAGGTGGGTGACCTGACTTTTAAAGAAGGGGATTTTATCTCTATCGACGGATCTACCGGCGAAGTGATGGAAGGCAAGGTGCCTACCGTTGAGCCGGAGGTATCCGGAACATTTGCCACCATTATGGAGTGGGCTGATGAAGCACGAAAACTGTTGATTCGCACGAATGCGGATACACCCCATGACGCAACGGTTGCCAGGAATTTCGGTGCCCAGGGTATTGGTCTTTGCCGTACAGAACATATGTTCTTCGAAGGTGACAGGATTACCGCCATGCGGAAGATGATTCTGGCCGATGATTTCGAGGGAAGGAAAAGTGCCCTTGAGAAACTACTTCCCATTCAGCGTGAAGATTTTTACGGTATATTGAAAGCAATGGAAGGACTGGGTGTTACAATTCGTTTACTTGACCCACCACTTCACGAGTTTGTGCCAAATGATGATGCAAGCCAGAAAGAAATGGCAAAAGAGCTGGGTGTTAATGTTGAAAAGATCAAGCAGAAAGTGGAAGACCTGCATGAGACAAACCCTATGCTGGGACACAGGGGCTGCCGTCTTGGTATAACATACCCGGAAATAACAGAAATGCAGGCACGCGCCATCTTTGAAGCAGCATGTCAGCTGGACAGGGAAGGGGTTGACGTGAAACCTGAAGTAATGGTACCCCTTGTCGGTTCTGTGAACGAATTGAAATTGCAGAAAGAGATAATTGTGACCACCGCGCAAAAGGTTATGGATGAAATGGGTGTGAAGATTGATTACATGGTGGGTACAATGATAGAAGTTCCCCGTGCGGCCTTAACGGCTGATGAAATCGGGGAGGTTGCAGAATTCTTCTCTTTCGGTACCAACGACCTTACCCAGATGACCTACGGTTTCAGTCGTGATGATGCTGGAAAGTTTTTAAGCGAGTACATTGATAAGAAGATATTTGCCAGGGATCCTTTCCAGGCACTGGACCAGAACGGTGTTGGTAAGCTGGTTGAGATGGCTGTTGAAAAAGGTAAAAAAGCAAGACCGGATCTCAAGCTTGGTATCTGTGGTGAACACGGAGGAGAACCAAGTTCAATCGACTTCTGTCACAGGGTCGGGCTTGATTATGTAAGCTGTTCACCCTTCAGGGTGCCAATAGCTCGTCTTGCGGCTGCCCAGGCCGCCATACGTAATGGCTGAGAGATGTTAATCTAAAACGGGCGCCTGAAAAATGGCGCCCGTTCTACTATATTCAATTGCATGGTTTACGGGAGGAATTATGAAGCGTATTGCAATCAGTATGCTGATGGTTATGTGTTTTGCGGGAATACTCTTTGGTGAATATAAAGACGCGCTGAAATTATACGAAGAAGGCAAATACCAGGAATCCCTGGACATGATCGCTGAACAACTGGTGGTTAGTGAAGATTTTACCCCGGAATCATCAAATTACAAGCTTCGATACCTTGCGGCGCATAATCACTGGAAACTTGGAAATGTTGATTCGGCGGTAATTCATCTGAAAAGATGCGCGGAAATCAGGAAGGATACTGTAGATCCATACATCGACCTTGGTTTGTTAATGATAGATCACAAAAGGTATCGACCTGCAGCTGTTTTTGCCCGTGAATCAATAAAGAGAGAAGAAACCGCACTTGCATATTATATACTGGGATTGTCATATTCGGGAATGAAGAGTTACTGGAAAAGCAAGCAATACCTTGAAAAGGCGAATTCACTGAATCCCGAGATGTACCTGTCTTACAATGAACTTGGTAACGTTCTGATGAAACTGAAAAGATATAATGAAGCACTGACAGCCTACGCCACCGCTCACGCATTATATCCCGGTTCGGCAAAGGTGTTGAATAACCTGGCCGTATGCAATGAAAAACTGGGTAATGATACGAAAGCGCAGCAATATATAAAACAGGCCCATGAGCTGGACGCATCAAACGGGGTTATTTCCTCAAATTATAATTCAATGGTCACAAAAACCCCCTGACAACCGGTATTAGAGGAAGATAATCATTGCATTCTAAATTTCTCAATAATGACCCCCTTCCATGGCTGTGTGATGGCAGGGACCCTTCCGTAGCCTACCTGACTGGTATACACATTCTGGACATATCTAAAGATTCTGCAGAGGGAATACGACTCTATGACGCGGTCTTACACTCAGATGCTGTGGAAAAACTGCTATTGCACGAAAGGAATGGTGTCCTGGGGGATACCCGGAATTTTGATATAATCCCGCGGGGAAGCATGTGGTGTTTTGCAGAAGCAATAACACGGGGACTTGATGCCAGGGAAGAAGTTGTTACCCGCACGGCCACATACATTTTGGAAAACTTCCAGATGGAGGACGGGGGATTTACCCTGGGATGGACACCCCGGGTTTCGGCAGGTTGCAGAACGGGTGACATGATTTGTTACCTGCTGAAATCGGGTGTGGATGATTACAGGATTGATGATGGTATCAGGTGGATATTGCAGCATCAGCGCCATGACGGGGGCTGGCTTCATTGTCCCGTAGCGGGAACTTGTGATATGTTTCGTTTTTTTATGACAAGAAGATCGGGTAAGGGGCTGCGTTATGAAGGTGATGATGGGGTGAAAAGCTGTGTGTACGCCACCACCGCGTGCTGCCGGGCCATCATGCAGTATAAACAAACTGAATCAACGAAGGACGCGTTGCACAGGGCTGCAGAATTTCTTCTAAAACAGGGACTATTCATACAGACAAATGAAGCAGCAGGCATACGGCATCTGTGTGGACAAAATGATCAGTTTTACCTGCCGGGGGTGCCCGTGCTTTCCCAATATGATACCATCGATGGATTGAACATCATGGCCTATACCGGCAATATGAGTGATTCACGTTGCATGGAGGCCTTTAACGAACTGATGAGCAGGCAAAATGGTGATGGAACCTGGGACCTGGGCAGGGTCAACACAGGCATGCTGCTGTATGGACGTGCCGGCAGAAAACAAAAAGGGCTGCCTGACAGGTGGGTTACCATGCGAATATTGAACGTATTCAAAAAAGCTGGTGAATTGGTAATTGACAATTGATTGTCAATTCATGAAGGCGTAGCCTGCTTCAAGTGTAAAGCAGATATTGTCGATGGTTCCGGAGGTTGCACCATTCATGAAGGGGTCGCCACCGGGATACGTTTCCGTATATGGACTTCCTAAATTCAAGGTATTTCTTGTCCACTCCCCGCCAAAAGAAACATATAATCCACCACTGAAATAAATGGTACACAGCAGGTCGGCGCCATAAGACAATCCTGAAACGGATCGTGGGTTCGGTGCATCATATGAATCGATTAGTTCGCCTGCAACGGGGGTGGCATCATATTCACCATAGGAATATCCGATGTACGGAGTGAGTACGAAATCCCACGTTTTCCTGGTGGTGGCATGAAAGCTTGGACCCAGGTAAAGGGAGTAATCAGAATAGGTGACCATGCGCCAGTTCTTGTACTCGGCCCCGAACACGGTTCTCTGTATAATGATTGATCGGCGAAACTTGGTTTTTATGCCCAGGTGGTTTATGGGCATGTACTCGCCGGTAATTCCCAGTCCAAATGACATGTGGGAAAGCTTTATGCGCTTGGTTACTTCGTTTTCGAAGGTGTAGGTCCGTTCCTCAACAAACGTGTTTTCAGCGTCAATTATATTTCCAATGGGCATTCCCACGGAAATGAAACCACCCAGCAGAATCTGACCTTCGTAGGCCCCTTCTGGAGGCTTGTCAAGTTCATCAAAC
Organism: uncultured Leptospiraceae bacterium; assembly: GCA_964629365.1. GTDB lineage: Bacteria > Spirochaetota > UBA4802 > UBA4802 > UB4802 > M55B154. Next base: position 35,618 of record CAZVRB010000006.1, on the reverse strand, counting down.
TCGGTCGCGTATGTCACCCTGAAAGATACTATTACAAGTAATACTGCCAGAAGGAGCATTATACGTGAATTCATCAAAGCAGTCTTATCCCTGCGGGATCTTTTCCTTTTCCATGATTGTAATAATTCTTTTAACTACCTGTTTGGCAATTTCATCATACCTTGAACTCTGCACAAGGATGTCTTTGCTGTCCCATATAAGGGTGAGGCTGCAGCAGTATTTTGCCCTGTATCCCCAGGTCCATGCCTTTCCGGGTTCTTTTCTAACGGTACAGAGTAATGAACCGGATTCAACGCCAATAGTCTTAAGACTGAATGTATCAATAAGATTGGGGACCTGGCGTCCATTATCATAATGCCTGAGTGCATGCCCACGTCCAAGGATAATGCAATCGGCACCAAGCATTTTACCGATTTTAACTGCCTGCTTGTCATCAATGAGTCCGGTCATGGAAAGCTGTTGCTCCTTGAGAATCCGCTGAATTGCCTCACGTTCAACAACTTCAATGCTGGTCTGCTTGAAGAACTGGTGAGAAATGGCATCCGCAAATTCATCACCCCATGTTGCTCCCTTCACATCAAAGGGAAACACGGCTACCTTTTTCATCTTTTTGTGCAGTTTCATTTCCTTGTGTGTGGCAACATCAATGGATGTACAGGAAGTAACTATTGCCAGAATACTTATTACACATAAAAAACGTACATATTTCATAATGAATCTCCAGGATCAATGATATACTATACTTAATTGAAATGGTGGAGAAATAATACTTTCATAAGGACAGGATGTCAAATCTATTTGAATTTTGAATTCGTGGATTTGCATGATTTTTTTATACGTGCATTTTTTATGTATAATTGTTGAATTATTGGAAGTTGCTCTGTTATATTGTCAAAAAATATAATACACTAATGAATTCAGCAGCTGGATGAAATAATGAATAATGCATCAGAAAAAAAAGTAGAAAGGATTTTAATCATAAACTATGAATTTCCACCTCTTGGAGGAGGTGGAGGGGTGGCAACCTATGATCTTGCCATTGAATGGGCAAAAACAGCCCGCGTTGATGTGCTCTCTTCTTCCTTCAGGGGAGTTCCAAAGTATGAAAACATGGATGGAATACATGTATACAGGGCAAAGATTTTCTTTAGAAAATCCCGCGACGCGGCAACCTTCATGTCAATGTTTTCATACCTGATCACCGGTTTTATCAAAGGTGTGTGGCTTTGCAGAAAGAACAGGTACGATGTCATAAATACTCATTTCGTGGTGCCCTCCGGTCCGCTGGGGCATCTGCTCAGCAAATTGTTCTCCATACCCAATCTTCTCTCACTGCACGGCGGGGACATATATGACCCCAGCAAAAAAATGTCACCCCATAGCAGCTGGTTTTTCAGCAGGGTTGTCAGGTGGTTGCTGAAAAAGGCCGATGCGGTTGTGGCACAGTCAAGCAATACCCGGCAAAATGCCATTACCTATTATAACCCGGGAAGAGAAATCGACATCATCCCACTGGCCTTTCATCCCCCGGAAATTCCCGTAGTTGATCGTGCAGAACTTGGCCTGAAAAAAGATGATTTCGTGCTGGTTAC
>CAZVRB010000006.1:0-33926 GCA_964629365.1 uncultured Leptospiraceae bacterium | reverse complement strand
AATGCCCTGCTTATAAATGTGGGGGACGTGGAGGGTTGTGCCAGAAGTATAAAGCGGTTTCATGATGATGGTGCCCTGTATGAATATTGCGGGAAGAACAACCGCAAGAGGGTGCAGGATTTTTATGCTGAATCGGTTGCAGAAAAATATATGGAAAAATATACTAAAATAATTCAAAACCGGGGAAGATAATGCCCGAAAAGAAGCTGGGCTTGATATCAGGGAACAAGGATGTTATCGCCGAGTTCAGGGAGCATACTACCGGGTATGATATCAGGGTATTCAGTTCAATGAGTACGCTGAAGCCCGAAGAACTGCTGTGCGCAGCACTTGACATAGACTCTATAGAAGATTTTGATAATGTTCAGTTCCAGCTTTCAAGGATCAGAAAGGTATTGCACAGCCTTCCTGTTCTTCTGATACTCCGGGTTGGACATCTTCACCGCCTGGAGTTTGAATGGTTTTTCGATGAATTCGTGCTGTACCCGTTTAGAAAAATGGAAGTGCAGAGAAGACTTGACAAACTGTTATGGGAGAAGAATCTCGGTTCAAGTGATAATACCATAAAGATTGGTAATTTGAAAATTGATATGGACAAGTACTCCGTGTACCTGAATACAGAGCAGATTGATCTGACCTTCAAGGAATTCGAACTTCTGCGATTTCTGGTTGAAAACAGGGACAGGGTGTTCTCGCGAAAAGATCTTCTGAATAAGATATGGGGTATCGAATACATTGGTGGCACGCGAACAGTTGATGTGCATATTCGAAGGTTGCGGGGCAAACTGGGTGAAGAATTCAATTCAATAATTGAAACGGTGCGTAATGTTGGATATCGTTGTAAAGCCCAGGAGTAATGAAAATTGCTTGCCATTTTACAAAGTACTGCCATAGTGTACCGGGTAGCATGCCATATTATCTGTGATGACAGTGGTCGGTTCGAAAAAAACCATTCCAGGATGAATCCAGAAACAGTACTTACATTGAAATAATATGAGGAAATATTTATGCATCAGATGAAAAAGATTGAAAAGATTTTTGATACCGCCATGACCGAAGACCTGACTCCCTATGCCGACCTTTTGAAGAAAATGAAGAAAAAACTGCCCTTTTTCGGGGGGACGAGAAGAATAGCCGCGGCTGTATTGTGTGAGTATCTTGGCGATATCTCAAAAATTGACATGGACGCTCTACCCGGGGTAACGAAAAGAGATATGAGCGGTCAGGTAGTATTTGAGGACGTTAAGGACGGAAAGGCAAGAATATTTATCAACGTGGGGAAAAACCATCGTGTATCCCCCGGAGATCTTATCCGTGAGATTGTGAAGAGATCGGGAATTGATGGTAAGCTTATTGGAAAAATTGATATTCATACCACATATTCTTTTATAGAAGTTCCTGAACAATATGCCGAACTGGTACTGCTTTCAATGGACAACATTAAATTGAAGGGTGTACCGGTTGTGGCTGAGCCTGCAAAACGAAAAAAACCTGTAACGAAATAGTGTGCGTCGTGCAGGGCATAGTTACCCGTAATACTCCTATTGATTCATGCCCACTGTGCGGCAGTGGGCAAAAAGTGCGCGTTGTCATGGAAAGCGCCCTGCATTACTGCCGGTATTGCGGGGTGGTTTTTAATACCGCGCATTCTCCCGCAGGGTATGACAGCAGCTACTTCCTTGATGATTACCACAGGCAATATGGAAAGACTTATGCCGAAGATTTTAACTGGATCTATAAACAGGGTCTTCAACGTATCAATGATATTATCCACATTTCCGGTAAAAAAAAAGTAAAGGGTCGTCGATTACTTGACGTGGGTTGTGCCCTTGGTTTTTTTCTCAAAGCAGCCCGGGATCGGGGATTTGACGTTGAAGGGATTGAGATATCACCATATGCGGTTGACTATTGCAAAGATACCTACGGGTTAACAGTGCATAACCTGCCCTTTGAAGAGTTTGATCAGCAGGGTTCTGTTTTTGACGTGATAACCGCATGGTATGTTATTGAGCATTCGGTCACACCAGTTGACGTACTGAAAAAGATATATTCTATGCTGCCTTCAGGTGGGGTGCTGGCCTGTGCAATGCCATCTTTACGTGGTCCAATGTTTCATTTGCATCGTAATCAATGGATTTCAACCCACCCGCAGGACCATTACATCGACTTTTCACCGGGAAGTATTACCAGGGTGCTAAAAAAACTGGGCTTTACCCGGGTGAGATGTGTTCCCGCCTCTTTTCATCCTGAACGTGTATGCGCAAAGCAATCGTTATTCTATCCGGCATTTTCATGGATGTACAAAAAAGTATCAAAAGTGTTTTGTTTTTCAGACACTATGTACATCTATGCGCTAAAATAGAAAAAAAATACAATTGACAGCAATCAACTTGAAATTATTATTGCTACTTTCGTATTGATATGTATAATCTGGGCAATAATGGATACATATGCGTGCAGTCATTGTGCGCGGTTTTATAGTGATATTCATGATTGGTTGTTCATTGTTATTGTAGTGATAATATTATCGTGTATTGATATATATTGAAATTTTAATATTTGGGGTACTTCAAATGAAACGAACATTTCAGCCAAGTAATTTACGCAGAAACAGAAAACACGGATTTCGGGCAAGGATGAGTTCTGCTTCAGGACGTGCAGTATTGAGGAACAGGAGAAGAAAAGGGAGACACAAGTTAACCGTTTCGGATGAACGACACTCGGCCAAGTAAGCTATTCGGGTAAAGGTGAAAAGAGAGTATTCGTTAAAAGGCAGGGGAAGTTTTCGTGAACTGTTTGCGAAGGGAAAAAGAATTAATGGAAAAAGTGTGCGATTGATGGTTCTCGTGGGAAATCTACATACAGAATTGAAAAGGATTGATAGTACAATCGGGAAAGAAAGTATTAATCCAAAGATTGGTGTAGTGGTGTATAAAAAATATGGAAACGCGGTGCAGCGGAACAGAGCCAAGAGGAGAATTCGAGCCATATGCAACCAGTTTTTGCCTTCTATACGCAATGATTGCAGTATAATAATCAGCCCAAAGGAACGTTTTAGAACGATGTCATATAATGATGCAGTACAGGATATTAGTGAATGTTTTCAAAAAGCAGGGGTCTTGCGATCATGAAAAAAAAGTCACCCGTGGCTATATTGTTTATTATGCTGCTTCGAATGTACAAGTTAATTATATCTCCCTGGTTGCCAAACGCGTGCAGATTTTATCCAACCTGTTCGGTTTACGCGGTCAATGCAGTTACAAAGCATGGTGTATTAAAAGGATCATTTCTGGCTGTAAAAAGGGTATTGCGATGTAATCCCTTTTTTGAAGGCGGTTATGACCCGGTTCCCTGATATAACGAAGTGTAGTGTAAATTCTTAAGTCCTGCCTTACGAGCACACCCTCTTTCCCTGTTATACGCGTTTACTCACATTATGACGTTGCGCATTATCAATGTATTTGGTTTTTATTCGAGATTTTTTAAAGTAAATACCCGGCTTATGGAACCGTAATGCTGTTCGGGTGTTATTATTTTTATACAGGGATTGAATTATGGAAAAAAGAGCAATAGTTGCAGTAGCATTATCATTAGCCGTATGGCTTTTATGGTTTTATTTCGTATCTCCCCCTGAAAAACCAGGGCAGAAAGTGACGCAGAATGGGGAGCCTGTTCAGCAGCAGGCTGTACAGGATGCAACACCAAAACCTGTACCGGAAAAGAAGTCATCGTTTACTGATGTGACAAAATCATCTGACTACCCGGGTACGGTAAACGTGGTATCTAAAGCTGGCAGCCAGAAACAGTACAAGATGCAAACAGATCGTTATACAGCAGAATTGACGAACAAGGGTGCTGCCATTGACAACCTGTTGCAGAGAGAAAGAGACATTCAACTGGTTGTGAAGGACACTCCATTTCAAGCAGAGGGTACTTTTGACTTTGCCCTGCATTTTAATGAACGGGAATTTCTCGAGGGTAATGCGCTTCAGGATGTGAAATGGAATTCGAGAAAAATTTCCAACAGGGAATACAGTTTTACCACCACCCTGACCCTTGATGGCGTGCCTGTTCGCGTTGAAAAGCGGTTCATTTTCGTTGAGAATGCCGATTACATGAGAGTTGTTTTCAATATTACTAATGTGGGCAGAAAAGACGTAACTGTCCCAAATGGGTATATCATATTTTCTCCAGGTGATATGATGGGGCCCATGATGGACTATGAGAGTCGTTATAATATCATCGGCAGCGTGTACTACATCAATGATGATTTCGAACAACCGGGGAAAAACGGTGACTTGAACGACCCTGATGAATGGATAGAACGTGAAAACGGAACCACCGGCTGGGTGGGTGTAATGAGCCGTTACTTTCTGATTATAATGATGCCGGAGAAATCCAGTGGTAGCGGTGTTATATATGACAACAGGGAAGGAACAGGATATAGAACAGGAATGTACATGCCGGTTGACCGTTTTAAACAGAGGGAGACCGTAACAAACTCATTTAAGGTATATATTGGCCCTAAAAATAAGGAGAGACTTGTGGCAGTGGACAAGTCAATGGCTGGCGGGGCTGATGTGAACAAGTGGATCGAGCCCATACGGGACCTGGTGATGTGGAGCCTGTTGAGCATTGATTCGCTGATAGGTAATCTTGGATGGTCACTTGTAATATTCTCATTATTAACAAAAATTGTTTTTCTGCCGCTGACACAGAAATCGACCCAGTCGATGAAGAAAATGCAGGAATTGAATCCGCAAATACAGGAGCTTCGGGATAAGTACAAGGAAAAACCGGAAGTTATGAACAAGAAGGTCATGGAGTTGTACAAGAAGAACAAGGTAAACCCAATGAGTGGTTGTCTTCCCCTTCTTCTTCAGATGCCGTTTTTCTTTGCGTTATACAGTGCACTGATTAACTCGGTAGACCTGTGGCAGGCACCTTTTATTTTCTGGATACAGGACCTGTCCCTTCCGGATACGGTAATGCAGATCGAGGGATTCAACCTGAATATTCTGCCCATCATTATGACCATTACTACATTCATGCAGCAAAAACTGTCATCGGTGGATGCGGCATCCCAGCAACAGAAGTTCATGATGTTTATGCCGCTTATCATTCTTGTTGTTCTCTGGAATATGCCCTCAGGGCTGGTAATTTACTGGATTATGCAGAATATGCTGCAGGTTCTGCATCAGCTGTATATTAATCACAAGGGAAAAATCGAAGCGCAGGAATCATGAGAGAGAGAAAGGTATGATTATGAGAAAGAAGCAACGACATAATTCAATATTCCTATTGTTATGAGGAGGCGTGAAAATGAAAGTTATAGATGTAGAAGGGAAATCGGTTGATGATGCAACCAGAAAAGCGCTGGAGCAGCTGAAGATTGACAGCCCGGAAAAGATACAGACAGAGATAATTGATGAAGGGAAAAGCGGTATATTCGGATTGGGTATGTCAAGACCCGCGAAGATACGAGTGTATTATAATGACAACATCAAGGATGTAGGAGCGGTAACCAGGGAAATCATTAATAACCTGTTACAGATGATGAACATAGATGGAAGCATCGGGGATTTGAAGGAAGGGGAAAGCAAGGTATATGTTGAACTGGAAAGCAAAAATTCAGGGTTGATTATCGGGAAAAGAGGTAAAACCCTGGAGGCATTACAGTTTATCGTAAACCTCATGGTGAACAAGATTTCTGAAACAGAGAAGAAAATTATTCTCGATATTGAATCCTATAGGGCAAAGAGGGAGAGAGCATTAAAACGGCTTTCCCGGGAAATTGCCACGAAAGTTATTCGAACGGGCAAGCCCTGGACGCTGGAGCCTATGAATCCTTTTGAAAGAAGGCTGATACATCTCACTCTTCAGAATGATTCAAGGGTAATCACAAAAAGCGAGGGGCAGGGCATATACCGGAAAGTGAAAATTATGCCTTCTAATCGCAGGTAGCAGGCTGTATGATGAGGGAAGAAACAATTTGTGCCCCGGCTACACCGCCGGTACATTCACCAATAGCCATAATAAGAATAAGCGGCCCTGATTCTATCAGGGTCGTTTCTGAAATATTCAGTGCCGTAAACCGGTTGTCTCACCGTGTGGCGGTATATGGTACCATCAGGCAGGGTGAGCTTCCTGTTGATGATGTGATAGTAACATGTTATGAAAAACCAGGAAGCTATACAGGGGAGGAAATGGTGGAGATTTCATGTCATGGAAACCCACTTATTGTGAACCGAATCCTGGCAATGCTGGTAGAGGGAGGTTGCAGGCTGGCGGAACCGGGAGAGTTTACCCGCAGGGCTTTTCAAAACGGCAAGATGGACCTGACCGAGGCGGAAGCAATTCATCATATCATCACCGCCCGAAGCGAATGGGAGATAGAATCAGCGGTGCAACAGATGCATGGATCCCTTCGCGATAAAATTTCAACAATTCGTCAAGAACTGATCCTTTTAAAAGCGGACGTCGAATGCGGGATAGATTTTATTGAAGATGATGTTGAAATTGTAAGTGACCAAGAAGCTGCAGGGCGCGTTAATAAGGTTGCAGAAATGATTGAGGATGTTTTCCAGCGATGTAAAACAGGTGAGACTATCAGTCACGGGATTGATTGCGCAATAATTGGCAAGCCAAATGTTGGCAAATCGAGCCTTTTAAACTGTATTTTGAATAATGAAAGAGCTATAGTATCAGATATCCCCGGTACCACGAGGGATATTATCCGGGAATCAGTATCAATTCGGGGACTACAGCTCAATATAATTGACACCGCCGGTATTAATGACTCGTCCTGTGAAATTGAAAAAATCGGGATTGAATTAAGCCTGAAGAACCTGCAACAGGCGGCCCTCGTTCTGATAGTACTTGACGCGGTTACCGGGATAACAGCCGCCGATGAGAGAATACTTGAGGCGGCCAGGAACAAAACATGTATTTACGTCATTAACAAAATGGACAGGGTAAAGGATGATTCATACGAATCAATGGCTGCGGCTGTTGGTGACGAGGTTGTTCCATTTTCGGCTTTGAAGGGGGATGGGCTTGATATTCTGGAAAAAAGGATAGTCAGCGTGGTGCAGCGTGATTTCGTTCATCATAAGAACTCTTTCCTGGCTGATTTCAGGATGTTGTCGCTGCTACAAAAGGCCCTTCAAACATCTGAAAACCTGAAATTACTATTTCGAAAAAATGAGCCTCCAGAAATAGCAGCCTTTGAATTGCAATCCATGATAGACTATATGTCAGCAATCACCGGGGAAATCACCCCGGATGATGTATTGAATTCAATATTTTCAAGATTTTGTATAGGGAAATAATTCTTACAGTTTTTTTAAAACCGGGTCATTTTCTATGACATCCTCGAAAAGTGGCAGCGGAATTATTTCCGGTAACGATGAATTGCCCCCGGCATTCTTCAGGATATTCCTGCATTTTGATATCTCAGCTTTTGCCGCATTCTTTTTACCTGTTTTGAAGAATATACGTGCTCTCCAGTATCTCGCGATAAATTCATGACGAGAATTTGATGAAGTCGCGATCACCCTTTGCAGGTAAGGAAGAGCTTTGTTGGTATTACCTGTGATCAACATATCATGGGCGACCGCAAGTTCGGGGGACAAACCAAAGGGTTTTGACCGGGCCAGGGCAATTGATGAATTAACCAGGGTATTATTTTCGCCATCGGTTATGCCTTTTGTCCTGTAGCGATCTTTTAAAGTTTTGTACACCTTCGTATTTTTAAGCCTTCTCCAGGCAGGATCATGGTTGATGAGGTTAACCTGGTAAAAACCTTTTTTAAATGCTTTTTCAAGGTGATGCAGGGCAGTATTGTGATCTCCTTTTTTCGCGTATCCGGCCGCCCTTTCGTAATCGATCCAGTATGAATTATCAACTTTTTCAAGGTGGGCAAGAACGCTGTTGTATTTTCCCGGATCAGTTTTCGCGGTATGATGGAGGATGTACGTGGTTCCCCTGATTCCACTTGCTAAGGATTTTTGATACCAGTTGATGGCGCTGGATTGTTTACCCTCGTATTGGGCAATAAGCCCCCTGTTGATAAATGCAGACTCACGATATTTCTTTTTATTCATCGCTTTTTCAAGAATTGACAGGGCCTCTCTTCGTTGATCATCGTAATACAGGTAGAATACATCATACATGGGGTTATGAAGATCATATTCTTTCACCGTAGTGGAAACTACATGTGGGTAATCCATCAGAGCCGAAAAGGATATTACAGCAAGCAGCACCACCAGGGTGCGGAATAGTGTGAGGGTCGTCAGTTTCATTTTTTTCTTGTAGATATTTAAATTCTCATTATTATAACGCATACAGGTAAGAATATTATGATACCATACTATAAAAGGTCAAAGAAAAAATTTTTAATCGGGTGTTCTCTTTTGTTATGCAGCATGTGTATCGCATGCGCGGGGGGGAGCATTAAGGATATGCCCGAGGAAATTCGCCTGCAGGGGGCAGGGCAGATCCCTTTTATATTGAGATACCCCGCCGGTCTGCCTGATATAACTGATGAAATATTGTTAGAAGATCAACAACTTATGTCAGTAGAGAATAGATGGGTATTGGCCCGCTATTATCATTTACAAGATGCCACCGATGGTCATTTCAGGAGGGCCATACAACAATATGAATGTATCGCCTCCAGTGATAAAAATGAAAGAGTGTTGTCGTTAACAAACAAGGCTTGTGCCCTGTCGCAGTTGGGAAGGTATCGTGAATCGGAGCAATTGTTCCAGGCATTGGTAGAAGAGGGTTCTTCTGTCATAACCACATATTACAACCTGCACATACTGTACAGGGTTAGTGAACGGCAGGATGACGAAAAAATGGTTCTTGCGGTTATGCATGATCGTTTCCCTGAAAGTATATACCCCCTGGTTGAATTGGGAAACATCTATAGTGATAAAGAAGATTTTAACAGGGCGGAAATATTCTACGTGAAGGCAGTGAATACCGGTAGCGGCAATCCCGTACCTCTGTATAAGCTTGCCCTTATGAAAGAACGCACTGAAGAATATGCAGATGCGTCAATCTATTATGAGAGATGCATTAGAGAATATCCCTACTTTCACCCGGCCTATCTTGATTATTCCAACATGCTCCTCTCACTGGGAGAAAAGGAAAAAGCAGCAGTGGTGCTGAACAAAGGAATGAATATTATTGAAAAAGGGAATAAGTAAATACGGTAGAATTGCCGTCCTGCTTGTGCTGTTTTGTATCGTGTTGCCAGCGATTTTGACTGGAATGCACGGTGCTGTATGTACTGATGCTTCAGGATCAGTTGATACAGATGAGTCTTTTGAGAAAAGATATGTGGCCGCACGTATCATGGGGGATGTAAAGGGGGAGCTGGAGATTTTACGTCAATGGATTCCCAGAATACAGCATGCGCTTGTCATGGAGGTTGCGCTCTGGAGAATCTATGAATGTACCCGCCATTATTCTTTAATTGATTCCTGTCTTGATGTGCTGAACCGTGCCGGTGAAAGTAATGAATTGATCAGGAATTCATCGCTTCTTTCGCGCAGGATAATGCACCTGCAAAAAAGGCTGCTTATTTCTTCCGGAGAACCGGAGAAAGCGTTATCAATCAGCAAGGGGGCGAATACCATTCGCAATTATATGATTGCAACAAACAAACAGGAATCATGGATCTCGATCACGGCTGATCCTTCAGGCCAGGTTGATCTGGGATCACTGACCGGGAGGAAGGGGAAAAATGTGTATATACTCAAGTCGACTATATACGCGGAAAAGAAAAAAAGGGTGTACCTTGGAACCGGTTCAACGGGAAGGATGATTGTACATGTAAACGGGAAAAAGGTATTGCATGACAGAAGCATGCATGAATTTTGTGAAGATCAATACTTGGTTCCTGTGACTCTTCATCAAGGGGATAACTTGCTGAGAGTAAAAATATATTCTTCGGATCGGGATGTCTGCAGCTTCTCCATGTGTGTAATTTCAGCCACATCTTCAGATATGCATAACGAGTGTGTAAAATTTGGAGTCAAATCTACACTAAAAGAGAAGCAACATCCTGCCATTGCGGCAGGTAATGATAAGGGTGAAATAACTCTGAAAGATTTTTATACCGGTTATTGCCTGTATCGATATGGATTTCATGACAGCAAGATTGAATTGCTTTTATCCAATTCGGCAGAAAGTGGAATAGCACCTGCATTATGCCATTTTTATATAGGTGATACTAAGGATACAAAGGTGACCCGCTTACAGTCACTGTACGAGGCGGCGCGCCTGGGGATGCCTGAAGGACAACTGAAGTTTACCAGAATTGCATTGCGATATGGTTTAGGTGAGGCTGCGATTGACAGTGTAAGGTCAATGAAATTATCGGGTAACACTCCATATGCAGTTATGATAAAAGCCCTGCAGTATTATGATGCTGGATTGTATTACCCTGCCATAAGAGAACTTTCTGTAATGGAAAAAGAGTTACTATGCAATGATGTACATCACCTGCGGGGAAAGATATATGCTGACATGAATAAAAATCGCTACTCATCCCGGGCATTTATGAGTTTTATCAGGGCAGGTGGGTTTAAACCTGAATACATACTGAATTGTGTGAAAGCACAAAAGAAAGCGGGATTATTAGGGGAGGCGGAGTCTTTGCTGGTGCGGGGGATCAGGTGTTTTCCCCATTCCATTGATCTGTATGTGGAGCTTTCTACACTTTACAGGGATTCAAACAGGTTGACCATGGCCCTGGGAACGATTCTTGCGGCAAAAAAGAAATCTCCATGGAACCAGGAAGTTCGGTATCATCTTGGCATTGTGTTGAGCATGCTGGGTCATGGGAAGACAGCTGAACGTTACTTGAGAGATGTAAAATGATAGTTTATTTAACAAATAAACGATGGGCAATAAGAACACTGGTATGTGGGATGATAATAGTTCTTTCACCGGTGAACGTGTTGTATTCTACACACAGTTTTCATCAAGCAGAAAAGAGAATGATAGCACATGAATGTAATGGTGATATGAAAGAATACTTCACAACCCTTGTTACTCTTCTTGAAAACTATTATGCGCAACCCGGGGCCTGGGTATATCTGAAACAGGCAGGGAAACTATCCGGAGTGTATGGCCAGGAGAAGATTCTGTCATTGCTCAGTGCGCTGCGAACTAAAGTGAACTCGGATAAATCACTTGAATTCAGAAACCAGATGCTTCTCCACCTTGATCTTGAAATCGAATCAATACGCCGTCATTTGACTTCTTCAAATAGTGGGCAGCAAACATGTATTAACCCGGTGACAAAATGGATAATTAACGGCCCATACAGCAGGTATGGGTACAATGACCTCTGGCATACATTTGTACCTGAGATCAGTGGTTCCCTGGTATCACTTGCAGAAAATGGGAAACGTATACATGCGGGAAAATCCAGGGGATTGGTGAGAGTAGATGAAGTTATGGCTGAAGATGGTGGTATTATTTACGCGTCATCATCATTTCCGGCAACCGGTAGTGTAAAAATACGGGTGCATTCAAATATGGAATACATTTTGAATGTTAATGGTAATGTGGTTGTTGAGAATTCGAAAGTGTCAGTTATGCGAACGTGCAGGATCGTTCAGGTAAATGTTCAAAAAGGTGTTACTATTATGCTGAAAATGCGTAACAGGCATGACAGGTATTTCAGGGTTCTGGTAACTGATCACAGGGACATGATGATCCCTGTACAATATACAAATGATGTATTTACTACAACAGGGGACTACATGGAATTAATGGATTACCCATTTGCCGCCCTTTCCCGTGACATACAGCAAAAAAAAGAATACGGGTTGAGACGGATGGGTATGTATTATGAGAATCTGAAAAGCATGGAATCCCATCGTTATTACCGAAAAGCATTCGTGAAGAGTAACAGTGGCTATGATGCTGCGAGGCTTCTTGCTGTGCTTTTGAATAATAATAGTAACAACGAAGACACGGCAGAATTGAAAATTGCTTCAGATTTTATTACAACATACGAGGCATTAAAGGATGACTGCATACCTTTGCGTTTTCAATACGCCCGCCTGATGGCTGCCTCAAAAAAATTTAAGAAAGCTATTCATGAAGGAATGGCTATCGCCACTGAAGCACATGCATATTTGCCAGTATATGACCCCCTGGTTCGATGGTGTACCAGCACAGGCCGGGTAGACCTTGCTGCTCAATTTATTGCACAGGTCAGGAAACAGTTTCCATATTACGTAAATGGTAAATTGATGGAAGCTGAATTTCTGAGGTTACGCAATCCAGAGAGATGCGAGAAAATATGCAGGGATATCCTTTTAAAAGAGTATTGTGATGAAGCGAAAACCATATTGATAGATGTGCTGTCATCACGGCAGAAGTATGCTGAAATGATCGAAGTGGCGGAAAAATTTGGAAATAAATGGATGTACACGGAGAGGTTGTTTCATGGATACATGGCAATAAAAAAGTATGCGGAGTGCAGAACGTTCTTGATGAAGGAAATAGTGAAAAGAAACAACATGATGGGATTGTACTATCTTGGCATGATGGAAATAATACTGGGAGAGGATACGGATTTATACTGGGATAAACTTATGAGAGAAAAACCCGGATGGTACTGGTTCAGAAACAGGTACTCCTTCTATCATGAAATAATTGAAAAGAGTGTTAACGAGGATGAATCAATTCCCATAGTGAATAAAAAAACTGAGTACACAAAATGTATATCAATGAAAAGGCAATTTAGGATAACAGGTTCTGGTCATTGTGAGGTTGAATGTCACGACATTCTGTATACAGGTACTGCCAGTGATAATCTGAAAAAAATAGTTATACGGGTTCCATTTAATGGTAACACCAGGATCAGAAAGTTGAAAACCACAAGAAATGGAGTGCCATACAGTGTATTGCCAGAGATTACCCATGACGATGAAAGAACGATGATATCACTTTCAGGTATTAAACCGGACACATTAATATCTTGTAAATTCAATGTGTATAATGCACTGGATGACGGATTGGGGGACAGGGTTGTAGCATTGAAAAGAGTGAATATTGCGGATTCACCCTATCCGGTGGATACAACAAATGTAAGCATAATGTATCCGCGGGACATGTATATGGGTGTTGCAATCAAGGGGGCTAAGGACACACGAGATTATTCCAGGGATGAAGATAGGATATTTGAAGCGGATTTTGTGAAAAGCAGTACTGCAGAAATTGCCTTTGCTAATTTTGAGTCCTGGCATGATTTCGCGGTTATGTTCAATGGTATCGTAAAGAAAAGTGGTGAAGGGTTTTACCTGGCCAATGATTTATTCTTTGAAAAGGGGAATGTACGGTCAATAATTGACAGCGTTTATGACAGGGTTCAGAAAAATATTTCCCTTGAAGATGGAAGCATCCTTCATGTGGGTAGAGCAATAGATGTGCTTAACTCGGCAAAGGGCACCGCTGTTGAAAAAGCGGTGCTTGCGAAATATGTGCTTGCAGGGAAGGGTGTTAAGTCCTACCTCGCACTTCCAATGAAAAGGGGAAGTGAATCATTTTATGGGGATAGGGTTAATTACGGAAGAATAGAGAGAGCAATACTGTATGTGCCGATGAATAACAATGATTCTGTATGGCTTGATTTTTCAAACCATGGTGGTGATGCTGGTATGCTGGGCGAAGATGTGGATGGGGCTAAAGCCCTTATGCTTGCTGGTGATACTATTGAATGGTTGACTGTGGGCGAAAACTAAATTCCCCTGACTTCGCATGTATCCGCGAACGTGGAAACGAATTGCCTGAACGAAAGCAGTGTTTCCGGTGGATATGGCTGAATTGTATGAAATGCTTCATCCAGTGTTGTCGTGTTAACGAATTGCTGTAAAAAATATGCGTCAACATGCTCAACCTTGTCCCGAATGGCAAACAGGTCATCCATGGTAACGTATTCAGGAATACAGGTTGTGCGAAGTTCATACAGGACACCTGAATGTCGAAGAATATCCAGGGTATCGATTATGGTGTCAAAAGGACTATCATTGCCAGTGAGTAAATGGTATTTCTCCGGAGAAGTTTTGATGTCCATGGCTATATAGTCAAGCAATCCCTCAAGTACCAGGTCATTCACGATATCAGGGTTAAATCCGTTTGTATCAAGTTTTACCTTAAGCCCCAGGTCTTTTAATGTTCGTGTGAAGTCTTTTATTCGAGGTGAAAGTGTCGGTTCTCCACCTGACAGAACAACCGCGTCTATCAGGTGTATTCTGCTCATAATAAAAGAGAGCGCCTCATCGTTACTGTATCCCTGGAGACCGCAAGAATTACAAGCCAGGTCAGGATTATGACAATAACGGCATCGAAGGTTGCAGCCCCCACTGAAGATTATGGCACTGATACTGCCAGGGAAATCAATTAACGATGTTTTGTGTATGCCCTTGATATTCACCGGCGCATGCCTTCTCTATTGTTCGTAGTTTATATTCTTTTCTTTCTTTAAATTCTTCCTGCTTGCCCTTGTTCCACTGGTTAACAGGTCTGAAGTAACCAACTACCCGTGAATACACTTCTACTGGTATTTTTTTCTGGGTATCAGAATGATTCATAATAAAACTCCCTTTTGATAAAGCTTATGAAATTTTTTTTCTAATATTATTATCGGAATTTACCGGTACATCAATACCAAACATTTCAAGCTCCTCGGGTGTGTGTTCATGAGGGCAGAATGAATGAGATCCCGGTATGTATCCGTGTACGGGACAAATACTGAAGGTGGGGGTAATGGTGAAATATGGAATACCGTAATTTTCTGAAATTTTTCTGACCAGGAGCTTCACCATTTCCGGGTCATCAATTTTTTCACCGATGTAACAGTGCACAACAGTGCCACCGGTAAAGCGTGACTGCAGTTCATCCTGATGATCCAGCATGTCAAAAATATCATCTGAATAGCCAACGGGCAGATGAATTGAGTTTGTATAATAGGGTTCATGCTGACCTGAGGCGCTGATATCCGGAAATTGTTCCCTGTCATGACGGGCAAATCGGTAACTCACCCCTTCAGCGGGTGTTGCTTCCAGGTTATACATATTGCCTGTTTCTTCCTGGTATGTAAGAATCCTGTCACGCATGTAGTCCAGCACCCGTAGTGTAAATTCTTTTCCATCGGCACTGGAAATGTCCTGGCCAAGAAGGTTAAGGCAGGCTTCATTCATCCCTACCATCCCGATTGTGGAAAAATGATTAATCCAGTATTTTTCATTTCGTTGAAATATATCCCGAAGGTAATGCTTTGTGTAAGGATAAAGATTATTCTGGGTAAAGCTTTCAAGTACCTTTCTTTTTATTTCCAGTGATTTTTTGGCTTTATCCATGAGGCCCGCAAGGCCTTCAAAAAATTCTTCCTCGGTGGATGACTTGTATGCCAGTCGGGGCATGTTTATAGTTACAACACCGATACTTCCTGTGAGGGGGTTGGCTCCAAAGAGTCCTCCACCCCTGCTTCTGAGTTCCCTGTTGTCCAGCCGTAATCTGCAGCACATGGAGCGGGCATCTTCCGGATCCATGTCAGAATTCACAAAGTTAGCAAAATAGGGTATCCCGTATTTTGCGGTAATTTCCCAGAGTTTATTAAGAGATTTATTATCCCAGTTGAACTCTTTGGTAATATTAAAGGTTGGGATGGGGAAGGTGAAAATCCTGTGCCGGGCATCACCTTCAAGCAGGCATTCAGCAAAGGCGTTATTGAATATATTCATTTCTTCCTGGAACTCACCGTAGGTGGACTCCATGATGTTACCGGCAATAACCACGTGTTCATCGGCAATGTTGGAAGGAACCTGCAGATCCAGTGTTACATTGGTGAAAGGAGTCTGAAATCCCACACGTGTGGGAATATTCATATTGAAAACGAATTCCTGAAGGGACTGTTTTACTTCGGCATAGGTAAGCCCGTCATAACGGATGAATGGTGCAAGGTAGGTATCAAAATTTGCAAAAGCCTGGGCACCTGCTGATTCACCCTGCAGCGTATAGAAAAAGTTTACCACCTGTCCAAGCGCGGTACGGAAATGGCGTGCAGGTTTACTTTCTATTTTACCGGGAACACCTCCAAATCCCCTGATGAGAAGATCTTTCAGGTCCCAACCCACACAATATGCAGACAACAGGCCCAGGTCATGTATATGCATATCACAGTTAGTATGCAGTTCGCGAATTTCCTCCGGATAAATACGTTCAAGCCAGTATTTTGCGGTGATAGCGGAGGCAATATGATTGTTCAATCCCTGCAGGGAATAGCTCATGTTGCTGTTTTCGTTAACCCGCCAGTCTGACCTGTCAAGGTAATCTTCAATAAGCTGGATTCCTTCATTAAGCAGGCTTTTCCCTTCTCGGATTTTTCTATGCTGTTCCCTGTAAAGAATATAGGCTTTTGCCACTTTGGCATGACCTTTTTCGATCAGCATCTTTTCGACGAGATCCTGAATATTCTCAACAGATGGTATATGATCATCCTTGTAGAGGATCTTTATTATATCCACAACAGAATCTGCCACATTCCGGGCAGTCTCCCTGTCTGTTCCACCTACCGCATTGGCTGCATTGAAGATGGCATCGGTTATTTTTTCCGGGGTAAATGATACTATTCGGCCATCCCTTTTACGGATATACGGGAGGCCTGTGCTTTCTTTTGCCATGTGAAAACTCCACACGTAGTATAATTATTGTAACAATGAAGCTGGAAAACAATTACAATCAGTGATCCCGTTTGTTATTAAACAGAGCAAGCTGCTGAACTTGTAATTTATGTAAGCAAAAAAACGTGGACGCGCTGGTTACTAGAGCCGTTTGCTATCCTGAAACCGGTACTTTTAAAAAATTTATTTATGTATAGTTGATAATTTATGATCCGTCAATAAAAATATTATGTCTCTAAAGAAAAAACATAAAATTTATCCTGAATTGGTAGAACAGAATATCCGAATATAAATGTACGGGTTGTTACTGTTAGTGTCAGAGTATACCCCTGTAAAGAACATTTTACGGATGGAGAGAAAAAATGAAGCGCGGCAGGTTATTATACAGCATTTGTATCGTTATACTGGCTATGAGTATGGGGTTTTCAAGTGTATTATTCTCAGATGATCTAATAGAGAAAATAAAATTGAATAATGATGAGATTCCGGAAGGGTTTATTCTTGGAAAAATACCAGGATTTGCACAAAAAGTGTTTGCGAATAATCCCTGCTATGTGAATGACCGGGGTATAAAAGTAATCGCAGATAAAATTTACCCCGGAGGATACGCGGGAAATCTTAAAACAATACATGTTACCATACTTGCAGGTTCGCATACACCTTACGGGGATGACATGGTCTGTTATATCCTGGTATTCAAGGATGACAATGCCGCTAAGAAGGAATTAAAAAAACTGAAGGAATATTCAGATTCAAACAGGGACAGAACAATGCTGATCATAAAAGACACACTGGCAGTATTCATACATGCGGATGATACCGAACATTATCGATATATTGAGTCAATAGGCAACAAGATAAGAGCACGGCTGCAGAAAACTCAGTAAATATTCTTTTTTAAAAGAAGTTCCTCCAGTTCGTCGGCCTTGGCAGCAATATAAAACAGAGATTTCATAAAGCGCTCAGGATCGCAATCTTTCAGAAGAATAGAATTTCTGAGAATCAGGGTTTCATTGAGAAGAGCTAGTGCACCATAATTCAGGGTGCTGTTTACCCTTAGTGCATATTTATACAGCTCGAATGAATCGGTTTTTAACTTCCCAATTATTGAATAGTAATTGATAATCCTGTCCCCGGATTCATCCTTCGTCAAGGTGATCAATATCTCCTGGTTTCGGTTATTTTCAAATTCAACGGTTGTTGTATATGCGCCTTCTGAATCCTTATGGAATTTCATCTTGAATTCCGATGCTATCGCGGCTATGAAACCATCAAAAACTTCCATTCGTTTCTCTCCAGTTACCAGTATTGTACAATAATCTCTCTCTAACTGTTTACATCAGTTCCGCGGCATAATCAGTATTCAGGTTACCCTGAGATTGTAAAGCCATAACGGGGTTATCGATAATTGACTGAGCAGTGTTACCGGCCAGTTGTGACGCGGATTCCATGTTGAAGGTGTCGGTTTCCATTTCAGGAATATTTTCCCCGCCAGCTATGGTGTCAATAAAAAAATCGATATTTTGCCGGTGTTGCTGCAGGTTACCGAGAATGGACGAGGCCTGTTCTTGAACGTTTCCCGGGTTCTCCCCGATATTATTCACCATTGATTCTAATGACTGCATGGTGTCGGTAATATCACTAACAGGAAGTGAAACTGATCCACTGCTGTTTTGTGGTGATGGCATGGCAATACCGGTCACACCGAACCTGTTCAACTGGTTGTTCATCGATGATACCTGGGCTTGTATCTCTGCCATATCCATCTTGCTGTTGCTGAATGATTCCAGCACTTCCCGTTGTATTTGCATGGAGACGTTGATAGCCTTGTTCACTATTGCCTGTGCTGTCTTTGCCATGGTTAATGCGTGCACTGCCTGCCGGGGCTGCCCATGCCCCCTTCGTGCAGAAGGTTCTGTGCCATGTGATGGAGACATCCCTTTCCCTTGAGATAATGTTTCCTGCACATTTCGCCTGGATAAATTCCTGCTGGAAACAGGAATATCCTGAATATTGGTAAATATTTTCATGACTCCCTCCCTGAACATCACTTAATATGTTTTTATCTGAATATTGTGCTTTTGTCAATATATTTGTCATTGTCAGGGAAGATACTGTAACTATATAATGGTAACAATATATGATAAATACACTCACATTGAATATATGCAATTTACTTGATGATGTGGCTTTTTTTCTTTACAATATAAGCATAGTCACCAGGAGAAATTAAATGAAGATTTTACGCATATTGGCAGCCTGTGCCATTCTTGTATCGTTTTGCGCATGTGAAAAAAAAACGGACAATAAGGTGCCCCGCCAGCAAATAACTTCTGATGGTTCCAATGATTATAAGTTTATGTTCAGAGAGGAGATTGAAAAGGACAAAAAAGATAATAAAACTGGAAATCCAGACGCATTCAAGTAAGAAAAACAAGGATGGAACAGAACGAATTGGTTCAAATAAACAGTGACAACTTACTGACATACCTGCTGGAAAAAAAAGAACCGGTAATGGAAGCAACCGTTTTCAGGGAATTCTTATCTGAGCAGCCATGGTATGATGATCAGCAAAGTCTTTTTGTGAGGCATTTTTCACTGTTTCACGCGTTGTATAATCTGAAAGTGAATATAGCTATGAATGGTTATTATATTCATGCTGATCCAATGAGAATGGCAGCGGTACCATATCCGGAAGAGGGATTATGCTATCATTATGATCCGGAAGAAGGTGAATTTTGCGGCAGGATAGTGGGAGATGGAACATATTGCAGGATGCATGAATCCATATACACCCATGTAATGAAATCCCTGGTATACGATCCCCTGCGGGAATTCTACCTAGATGAAAAAAATATTGAGTATGGGAAAAGCCGTAAGTTCAATGATATCCTCAACGGTGTGAATACATACGTTATCCATAAAAGGGACGTGGATCATGCCCTTGAAACCTTTAAAATACATAACCCATCCAGAAAAATTATACAGGGGAAATACAGGATCCTGGTGAAACAGTTCCATCCGGACAGGCCTGGAGGGGATATAAATAAGATGAAGGATATTAACCGCCAATACGCACTGCTTTTAAAAGTATTTACTATATAATTAGTGAAAATGCTGTTGCGGTTTTCGGATTTTTATCATAAAATGTATTGATATAATATGAAATACTGGTATTTTTCTAAAAATAAGAAATGCTATGTGATTTTTATCGAAGGAGGATTGATGTACCATGAATAACAAGGTAAAATATATCATTCCGATAATACTTGCAGGTGTGGCGGTTCTTACACTGAATACATTTTCATGTTCTCAGAACCAGTCATCACTGTTTGGTGATATGAACCAGTCGCCTCTTAAAGGTAATGATGCAAATAAATACGCGGTGCAAATGCAGGAAGCATTCATACAGGTATCTGACCTGTACAGGGAACGTGTTGTGTCAATCACCACAGAGCAGACAGTTCAAATGCCCCAACATCCATTTTACGATGATCCCTTCTTCAGGCAGTTCTTTGGCGCGCCAAAAAACCGTCAGCGGGAGCGGAAACGTACCGGACTTGGTACAGGATTTGTTCTTTCAGAAGACGGGTACATATGTACTAATCATCACGTGATAGCGAAAGTTGACAAGGTTACTGTTAAAGTGGATGATGAGACCTTTGACGCGAAGGTTGTGGGATCAGATCCCAGGACGGACATAGCCCTGTTGAAGATTGATGCGGGGAAAAAACTGAAACCGGTGTTTATTGGTGATTCTGATAAGGTGCAGGTAGGAGACTGGGCAATAGCCATTGGTAATCCTTTCGGTCTTGACAGAACTTTTACTGTTGGTGTTATCAGCGCTACAGGTAGACGTGATGTGGACATGATGGGTGGTTCCCAGTCCCATATACAGACAGATGCTTCAATTAACCCTGGAAACTCGGGTGGTCCTCTCATTAACATTAATGGTGAGGTAATAGGTATAAACAGGATGATCTATTCAAGCAGTGGTGGATATATGGGAATTGGATTTGCCATCCCGATGAACACTGCAAAATCCATACTGGAACAATTGAAGGAAACGGGAAAGATAAAAAGAGGTTTTATCGGGGTTCAGATAGTACCCCTTACTGAAGAATACGCCAGGGAGCGGGGACTTGATGATACCAGCGGAGCACTTGTTGGCGGAGTGATGGAAGATAGTCCCGCTGACAAGGGTGGAATAAAAGTTGGTGATGTCATTCTTTCTGTAAAGGGGAAAGAGATAGAGTCTTTTGAAACCCTGCTGGATATTGTGGGCAAGGCAAAGATAGGGGAGACACTGAAGATTGTAGTATGGAGAAACAAGTCCCGTGTAACACTGTATGTTACAGTAAAAGAAAGGCCATAGACCCATATGCAATAACATCAGGGGAATAATGTAATACCCGGGGTATAATATATATGCACTCCGGGTATTGCAGTAACTACATATCAGGCAGGAAAGCTATGAAAAAAATATTTGGCAGGTTCCAGGAATTCATGGAGGAAAGTACATATGCGGGCATGGTTACCGGTGCTTTTCTTTTTATTATCATTTTATTTCTCAGTTTTACTACACCCTATCATCTGTTTAAATTAAAATTATATGATATAGCTTTCGAGATAAAACCGTCACCCCCCGAATGGGAATTTATTTCATTCATAAATATCGATGACAATAGTCTTAATAATGTAGGGCAGTTTCCATGGCCACGTGACATATATGCCTACGGGATGGAGGTGTTGCGTGAGGCAGGGAACCGTCAAACCACCATGGATATACAGTTTCCGGATGCTTCACCGGTGGGACTGGACATGGAGGCCTACAGGACATTGCTGGATAATTTCCGTGAGGGAAGCCGTATACAGCCAGCGGATGTATCGGGTCTTTTAATCGATCGGGATGTAATGCTTGCAAACGGAATGAAGTCAGTAGGGAATGTTATAATTCCTTTCTCCTTCCTGAAAGAGGAACTCACCCCTCGACAACTGTCGGCCGAACAAAGAGAACGCCAGCAACGGGCACGACAGGAATTTATACGAAGATCTTCTGTCCCTGTTCCTGAGGAAAACAATGATAAGTTCATGGGTATGGTTGATAGTGAACGGGTTGCAGTACAGTACCCAATACCTGAAGTGATTGGAGCCGCGAAAACCTTCGGGTTTGTGGACAGTGACTTTGATATGGACGGTACTGCAAGAAGGATACGGTTATTGCGAGTATTCGATAATCGCGTGTTCTTTCACATGGGCCTGGTTATGGTTATGGACCTATGCGGAGTTTCCATGGACGATGTGGAAATTCATCCGGGGAAACGGGTTGTGATGAAAGAAGCGTTGAATCCGGTAACTCATGAGAAGAAAGACCTGGTAATACCCATCGACGAAAAAGGAATGATAAACATCAATTGGGCCGGTCCGCTGGAAGAAACATTCAATCACCTGTCCTACTATGCTCTTCTTGAATACAGTATGGTGGCAGAAGAGGTGCATGGCTTTCTTGACGAGCAGGAAATAGCCATGCAAAAAACCGAACGCAGTGAATTTATTGGCAAGTTGACTGAAGCTGAAAGATTGTACGCCAAGACAACTGATCTTGAAAAAAAACGCGATTTGTGGCAGTCCATAGTTACATACCGTCATAAAATCGACGTACTTGAGAAAGAATTGATTGAGCCGTTGCATCAGGAACTCAAGAGGCTGAAAGAGATAGAAAAGGAAAACCCTTCTGCTTCAGAATCTGTGGCCGGCTTATCAAACTTCATTAAAGCAATTAAACTGGTAAGAGAAGTGGAAAACCTGCGGTATCATTCCGCGATTATCGGTCTCACTGCCACCGGAACACAGGATATCGGGGTAACTCCCCTTTCATCCCATTACATGATGGTGGGAACCTATCCCAATGTGCTGAACACTATTCTCCAGAAGGAATTTATAACGGAAGCTTCAGATATGGCTAATTATATTGTCATGCTGTTGATTGCTCTTCTGAGTGGTTTTGTTGTTCAGAAACTTGATGCGAAGCAGTCGATTATTACCATTGTTGTATCCGGTTTCATGATGTATGCGATCATACTGCTGGTTTTTTCTACTATGAATGTATGGTTTGATCAGCTTGGCATTTTGCTTTCTATTCTGCTCCCTTCACTTACCATTGCTTCTGCTAAATTTTTGAAGGAGGAGAGTCAGCGGCGCTTTATCAAGTCGGCTTTTGGTCATTATATATCTCCACGTGTTATCGATGAGATTATTAAAAACCCTGAAACCCTGAACCTTGGTGGTGAGATGCGTCAAATAACCACCTTCTTCTCTGACGTGGCTAAATTCTCCACAATTTCAGAACAGCTTACCCCTCCCGATCTTGTATTGCTTCTTAATGAATACCTGTCTGAAATGACGGATATTATTTTAAAAAATGATGGTACTATTGACAAGTACGAAGGGGATGCCATAATGGCGTTTTACGGGGCTCCTCATTTCCTGGAGGACCATGCCCTGCGGGCATGCCATGGTGCCATGGAAATGCAGAAACGCCTTGCTGACATGCGGGAAGTATGGAAAAAACAGGGAAAACATGAACTATACGTTCGCATGGGTTTGAATACAGGAGACGCCGTTGTTGGTAATATGGGCTCACATACACGAATGGATTATACAGCCATGGGTGATTCTGTAAACCTTGCCTCCAGGCTTGAAGGGGCTAACAAGCATTATGGTACATACCTGATGATCAGTGAAGATACCCATGCACTGGTGAAAGATGATTTCGGATACAGGGAGCTTGACACCATTCGTGTGGTTGGGAAGGAACAGCCCATAAAAGTTTTTGAACTAATGGACACCTGGGGTAACCTGTCTGAGCAGATGCTTGAAATGCGTTCAAAATATAATGATGGTCTGAAACTTTTTAAGGAAAGAGACTGGAAGAAAGCCCGGTCAGCCTTCAGGGCTGGTTTGAAAATTATCCCTGAAGACGGGCCCAGCAATACATACGTTACAAGGTGCACCGAGTTTATTCAGAATCCTCCATCAAAGAACTGGGATGGTGTCTACAGGCTACGGTCAAAATAACCATAGACAATAATGCTGCAGTCTGCGAGGTGAATTATGAGACAGGAATGGAGTATAGTAATATACCTGCTGGGGGTTGTATCGGCGGTATATCTTCTTTTTAGATATCTAATTCCTTTTGCCCTCAAGTTTCTCGGGGTTGTGCTTGGTGCGGCTTTTTACCTGATTATGTGGGTTGTAATTGTATTCTGCGTGTTGCTCCTGGTTGCATACCTCGTGAACATGGCAAGAAAGAGATAACCCGGTTCAAAGAATTTGCTTGATAATTTTATATACCTGTTGCAAAGAGGTGTATAATCTGTTTAACCCGGGATATGTAAAGGCTACGTACAATGAAACCAATTTTTAATGATTATATAATGAGACTTAGGGCGGGATTCGTCATTATCATGCTTGTATCCCTTATGGGAGGCCTGGTATTTGGATATATCCTTTCCGAGGTGCGCAATTTTTCCGGAATAGAAAGTCTGAAAAAATTCCAACCAAGCATTCCCACCAAGATATATGATATTAATGGTGAATTGATTGCTGAACTTTTTCATCAGAAACGTGACCTGGTGTCATACCAGAATCTTCCACAACCCCTCATCAATGCTTTTCTTGCTACCGAGGATCAGTCATTCTATTCCCATATTGGTATAAACCCAATGGCAATAGTACGGGCGATGATGAAGAATATTGCCGCGGGAAGGATCGTTCAGGGCGGATCAACAATAACCCAGCAGCTGGCAAAAAGGCTGTTTACAGAAGGGGAACGTACCTATACAAGAAAAGCTGTTGAGGCGGTTCTTGCGCTGCAGATTGAAAAGAAATTCACCAAGCAGGAAATTCTGGAAATGTATTTCAACCAGATATACCTTGGACGGGGATGTTACGGGATATCTTCTGCCGCGAAATTGTTCTTTGACAAGGATGTGAAGACCCTGAATGTGGCTGAAAGTGCGGTACTGGCAGCCCTGCCATCCGCACCAGAGGCGTATTCCCCCCTCATGGATACACATGCTGCCTACGAGAAGAACAGGGATATCCTGAACAGAATGGTAGACATGGATTTCCTTACCAGGGAAAGGGCTGATGAAATATACAAATCTTTCTGGCCGGAGTATGTGAAAAAGATAAAAACTGAATATCCAACGAAAACTGCTTTCACAAGGGAAGTTGATAAAGCTCCGTATTTTACCGATTACGTGCGCCAGATCCTGGTGTCTCGGTTTGGAGAGGACGCGGTTTATAACGAGGGACTAAACGTATATACCACACTAAATCTGAAAAGACAGAGGGCCGGACAGAAATACCTGCAAACCGGAATTGAAAGGCAGGATGATATATCTGCCAAGGCTAACCAGTATTATTCGAATGCTGTCGACCGGGGACTGTTCTCTGCGTACAGTCGTTTGCGTACCATCTTCAGCCTGCCGTCTGTACTTGTGAAAAATGACCTTGAAACCAGGTTCAAAAAGCGCATGGTTGATGAGCTGAATGACAGTCTTGAAGTATTATCACTTATCAGCGGGGCACCTTCGGTTCACAGGCATGTACAGACATTTCGTGAAATTACCAGTGGTATCTCTACCACGTTAAATGTGGAAGGTGCCCTGATCGCTATTGAACCGCAGAGCGGGTATATTACCACCCTTGTGGGTGGTTCGGGATTTAGCGTTGATAACCAGTTTAACAGGGCAATACAGGCACGGCGTCAGCCCGGATCAGCCTTTAAGCCATATGTATACGGGGCCGGGATTGAATCCAGGTTGATCAATGCGGGTATGGCATTGCCTGATGCCCCCATCATGGATATAGATGGTGAAGGTGGCAGTTGGAGCCCGGATAATTACGAGGGAGACTATATGGGGCTTGTGCGGGTTAGAAAAGCACTGGCTGCTTCGATTAATATAATTTCCGTGCGTATATTTGATATTATAGGTGCTGATAGAATAATCGAGTATGCTTCCCGTGTACTGAAGGTGCCTGAAACACGTTTCCATCCAAATCCATCACTGGCATTGGGGACTACAGAGGTTACCCCTTTTGAAATGGCAACTGGATATGCAACGTATGCCAACAGGGGCAGGGAGGTAATACCTTTTGCCATTCGATACGTGGTTGACCGGGACGGGAACGAACTTGCCAACATAGAAGAAGAAGTGGGTAATGTGATCGCTGCCAAGGAGGAAGATGGCAGTATACAGGTTATACCAGAGGACGTGGCATATGTCATGACATCTCTTATGGAAGGAGTGATAAACAGCGGCACCCCAACCCGTACCATTCGAGGAGAAGCAAAATTTTACCAGGACTGTGCGGGGAAAACCGGTACAACTTCTAACTGGACTGACGCATGGTTTTGTGGTTTTACACCGGATATCGCGGCGGTTGTATGGGTGGGGTATGATAAGCCATTCATGTCCCTGGGAAAACATCAGGCAGGAGCGTCTGTTGCTGCGCCCATTTGGGCACACTACATGAAAGAGATTTACAATGGAATGGAAGAGTCGAAGTTTGGCCCACCCCCTCCCGGGGTATATCACGGAGCAGTTTGTGCTTACAGCGGTTGCGCGCCTACAGAAAAGTGTACGAAAATTGTTTCAGAATTATTTGTACAGGGTGGTGGACCCAGATGTAAGTGTAGTGGTGAACACATGCAAATGAAGTCAATACTTGAACGGTACATGGAAAAAGAAGGACTGGTGCTTGAAGAGTAGCAGTGGAAAAATATTTCTTGATATCTGGCTGTCCTGTGATATATTAATTAAGCTTAAATCAATATTTATATAAAGGGGATTGCTGGTAACGTTCTATCACAGCAGGAGCAGGGAATGTATAAAGTAGGTGATAAAATTGTGTATCCCATGCATGGAGTAGGCATTATTGAATCAATAGAGCGGAAAGTGGTTTTGGGAAAGAGAACAGAGTATTACATCGTAACAATTATTAACAGCGGCATGAAAGTGATGCTTCCCACGGAGAAAGCCGATGAGATTGGGATTCGAAGGATTATTTCCAAGAAAGAAGTCTCAAAGGTATTGAACTTGTTAAAAAAACTGGACGTAGAAACAGAGGATGACTGGAAACTCCGTTACCAGGGCAACATCGATAAGGTTAAAAGTGGTTCAATATTTGAAGTCGCTGAAGTAGCCAGGGATCTTTACAGAAGAGGCCGGGAAAAAGAGCTCTCCATAATGGAAAGAAAGCTTTATGAAAACGCGTATCAGCTTGTCATTCATGAAATAGCCCTTTCAAAAGATGTAAACATAGAAGAGGCAGGAAATATAGTTTCAGAAGCACTCTCCTCTGTGTGATGTAACCTGCATTCCCCATTAAAAACTGTACGTGAGAATGATTTGTTTTTTTTAATTTTTGAATCATCATGATTGTACAGGGCTTAAAATTTTCATTATCTTATATTGTACTGTTGCCGTATGCATGCAGGGCATGACCTGGGACATGCATTTTTTACCGGGTTTATGTAGTATTCCCGGATGAACAAATTATTTAAGAGGTATTATTGATATGATTACTGTATTTAGAGTGTTATTTATTCTTATTTCTGTACTTTTCAGCGGTGTATATTTTATTAATGTTTCAATGAATGCTGCAATTATTGCCGCGGTTACTGCGGCGGTCGTTGCGTTGCTGTTCATTATTGTGGTTGAGTACATTTCTCATACGTTTTCTGCCCGTGTTATTCTTGCTGCCATTCTTGGCCTTATCACCGGCTTCGTTCTGGCCCATTTAATGACACTTGCCATTACCATGTTACCAATGGGTATCTCACCTGGCAAGGTATTAGTGTTTAACGCGGTATTGTATCACCTTTTGGGATTCGCGGTGATGATGTTCTTTGTTATCAACAACGAAGAAATTGCCTTTCTGGATAAACTGGTAACCACTCCTCTTGAAGAAGGCCGTGAAGCGGTAATTTCATACAAGATCCTGGATACAAGCGTTATTATTGACGGCAGAATCGCTGATATTTGTGATACGGGTTTCATTGAAGGTATACTGGTAATTCCGAACTTCGTTCTCAATGAGCTTCAAATGATTGCTGATTCTGCTGATTCAATTAAACGGAACAGGGGCCGAAGAGGGCTGGATATACTGAACAAGATGCAAAAAGATCAGTCCATCATGGTTAAAATATCCGATATGGATTTTGTTGAAATTCCAGAAGTTGATGCCAAGCTGGTAAAACTTGCAAAAGTGATGAAGGCAAAGGTAATAACAAATGATTTTAACCTGAATAAGGTAGCAGAATTTCACGGCGTGAAGGTGCTGAATATTAACCAGCTTTCAAACGCATTAAAGCCTATCGTACTGCCGGGTGAAGAGATGTCTGTCTCATTGATTAAAGAAGGGAAAGATCAAAACCAGGCGATCGGGTATCTTGATGATGGTACTATGGTGGTGGTGGAAAACGGCAGGCCGAAAATGAACCATGAAGTAGATGTGGTGGTTACCTCTGTTCTTCAGACTACTGCAGGGAGAATGATCTTTGCCCGGCTTAAAGAATACTGATCCACAGGTACTTGCTATTTATGGAAGTCCCAGAAAGGAAGGAGTGACTTCATTTATTCAGGACAGCATTCTGGAGCAACTGGGACTTCCGGTACACGTAATTAAAAAATACGTGTATGATGAGAATATCAATCCATGCGTGGCGTGCGGGTATTGTAAACAGCATTTCGGATGTATTTTCAACGATAGTATGACTGAAATATATGATTTACTTATTACATCCAACCTGGTTTTAATCACATCTCCCCTGTATTTTTCGAACATCACAGGTCCCCTCAAACTACTTGTTGACAGGTGCCAGGTAATCTGGGAACGCCAGTTGCGTGGAGAAAAAAGTTCAATATATCAAAGAGGTTTTTTCTCTGCTGCAGGGGCAGGGTCATACTCGAATATGTTTGTTCCTTCGGTCATCACTATACGGCATTTGTACAATACGGCAGGGTTTATATATAACGAGGATGAATACGTCCTTCTAGATTCATCACCCCCTCTGCTGAACCTCCCTCAACATCCCCTAATGATAAAAGTAAAATCTGCAGCTGCTGTTCTGACAAAAGATCTTATACAACACTGCTTGTGACTTTTTCATGCAGGTAAGGATCCCCGAGTTCACCGAAAGAAAACATTTTAAATGCCCTGTTGCCGTCATAATCAAGTATTCTCAGGTCATCACTTTCGTGAAGATCCCGAATGACAACATCAAAATGACCTGCATACCTTTGCTTTGCTTCTCCAACTGGTATCTCGTATGCAATGAACTTCGATATGCCTTTTGATTCAAATTTCCTGGTCAGTTGCTCATTCATGAAACTTTCGTGTGAGGTTAGATAGATCAGGGCACCGTTTCCTGTTAATAATAATCCCGCTTTCATATCAACCCCCTTTGATTTTTTTTAAATATACGAAAAGGAATGATCGATGTCAATATAATGGATGATTATGTATATGGGATACAGTTTTCAGTTTATATTACCGATAGAGGTACTAGTATAATCCCTTGATAGCAGGTAGTAGTATGAAATTAATTGCAGAATTAACTCTACAGTGTCAACCTGATAAACTCCCGTTGCTGATTGAGACCATAAACAATCACAACTGCGAGGTTCGAGTCATTGAATTCAAAGAAGAGCGAAACTCCGGTGGAATATATTATTGTGAAATAATGTATACCAGGCGGGATTCATATAAAGATCTCGTTGAATGGGGTTTGGATGCACAGGGAATTGTTTTGCTGGAATTGCGGGATATGCTGGGCGAGCAATTAAAAGGTGGTCTTATATCGGTGAGATCCAGGAGTGACATACAGAATAGTAATGATTACGATTTAAAGGTTCTTGCTCCTTATGCGGTGGCTCTTGAAAAAATTTCTGCACATGAGATGGATAAAGAACTTCTCAGTATTGAAACAAACATTGGCCTGGTCACCGGTTCGCACACCGCCCAGACTGAATATTCGACTGAAGAGTTGACAATGTATCTGAATTCTGAAAGGGACTCCGTTTTCATGGGCATATCTGTAAACCTCAATGGATATCCATTGCTGGTTCGGTTTGCCCAGGTAGAGGATTTTGTAAAGACCATACGGCAGTTTTCGCCAGGTTTTGCCGCTTTGCGGATTACCGGTATAATTTCCACACAGGCATTTGACATCTATCAACAGCTTAACGATGAGAATCTGCCACCGGTGCTTCGTCATGAACTGGACGAGGTGCCACTATACCTTTTTATTACCATCTCCAGGGCCTTAAAACAATTTGCCAGTGAGGATAACAATTCGACAATTGGTATAATTGGAATAGATGCCGCGTCCCTTAGATTAACAAGATTACTATCAGGTGCTGGATATGGGAGGGTGCTTGGATATGATCATAATGAAAGATTGATGCTCAGTTTGGAAAATGAAGGTGGGATGGCTACCAACCCGGAAAATGTATTTGGTAATGCTGATATTATTATTCTATTAAAAAACCATTATACGATAGATGATTTTTATCGGATACAGCCGGGCCAGATAATTTATTACCAGGTCGATGATGATGACATTGATTTTGACGTGGTTGAAGAAAAGGGATTGCGTGGTGCTTTTAAAATTTATCCCTCCCGTGCTGCCATGCTGTCGGCAGGGTTGTTGAAGGGAATGATTGATGCTGATATTCGTTTGCTGAATGATGCAATGCTGATGGGTATTGCGGTTATGCTGGAAAAGAATAAATATAACCTGGATTCAACAGAAGATATGATGGGTCAGGTTCAGAATAAGATAATTGCGTATTGTATGGAAAATGTTTAAGGTTCCCTTGTGATCAACCATTTGATGTTTTTATATGTTACCGGTTCAAGATGATAATTCTTTTTATTATAGGATATTTTAAAGTTTGTATCTTCCGGTATCTCTACGGGCATTACATTTTCCGGGATTATACTTTGCCCCAGGTTTTTCAGATGTGCTGTTACTGCCAGGTTTCCGGAGTGATTTAATACCAGCAAATCACGTGGCTTGATGGCTACGAGAAGATCGTTTTTGATTACCGCGATAAGAAGGCCAGCGGGTTCACTATCAATTGTCACGGGGTATGCAATAAAAAGAAGAATACTGGAAGACAAACGCGGATATTGTGCAGGTTCGTGAATGAAGATGTTCCCCTTGATACCGTTTGTGTAACATCGAAGCAATGGTGAGCTTTCATCCTGCCGGGAAATAACAGTATTAAACAATGTGTCATCATGCATGGTATACAGAACCCGTCCACCCCTGTCTGTGAGGATTATATCATGATATTGTTCTATGGTGATAGACTGCAGAAGGGCAGTGAGAGATTTTCTTTCAAGAAGGTAATACCTTTTACCACCTGTATTCATGCGCTGAAGATGTGATAAATTTTGTATCATGTCATTTTTCTTAACAACACCTTCAGCCCTTTTCAGGTCTTCCATATACCGATCAAAAAAAGAAATAATGAACTGAGAATACGTATCAATAGATGACAAATCCGTGATGCCCGGAGTTGTGCTGCATGATATAATGGATACGAGCAGAAGTATGGACATTACATGTTTCATATGTGAGAACCCCTGTGTATTTGTTTACTAAATCGATGATAAAACGGCAATGCTTTAGATATTTAATTTGACAAGAACTATGGAAACTGATATAGTTTCCATAGTTTCCACTGCCGGAGAAAATGACCATATGGGAAGAATCATCAAAAGAAACGCGGGATGAAGCAATGGAAGTTCGTGAGAAGATCATCGAGACGTTCAGGGAACTGATAATGCGATTTGGGGTTCGTGGTATAACTATCGACAGGGTATCAAAAGGATGTGGTATATCAAAAAAAACGTTTTATAAGTATTTTTCCAGCAAGGATGTTCTTGTGAGGCTCATTGCAGATCGTATTATCAACAACATGAAGCAGAAATTTAACCAGATATACCAGAAATCAATGAGTCCTGAAGAAAAGTTGAATCAATATTTTCATGAAGCATTTATCGCAATAGGTGAGGTATCAATGCCTTTGCTGCAGGACCTGAAGTTATATTATCCTGATGTAAATGAAAAAATTGTAGAGTTTCGAAAGGCACAGGTGCGTATTATAGAGCAAACTATATGTGATGGAATGAAAAGCGGTAAGTTTAAGAAATTTAATCCTGCCCTGGTAACAAGTTTTATTACGGGTGCTGCCAGTACAGTTTTAAACCCTGACTTTATTCTGGAACACAATATGACACTGGAAGAGACATTAATGACGTTTAAAAATATACTTCTTGAAGGCCTTCTTGTAGAAACGAATCAAAATAATTACATGAGTCATGAAGCGATGTAGTTAACGGGGAGAACTATGGCAAAATATATCGATCTTGTTTTAAAAAAACCTGTCTTATTCATCACAATACTGTTGATGGTGACAGTAATTCTTGGCTCTGGTCTGGGCAAGCTCAAGTTTGACAGTTCTGTAGACGCCATGATGCCAAAGCGTGACAGTGAATACCTGGAGAACCAGAAGCTTAAAGAGATTTATGGTAATAATGGCAAGTTCATGATAATGGGGGTGAGCCCTGATAACCTCTGGAACCCTGAAACCCTTGAAGAGATTAATCAACTTATCAATGATATTGAGGAATATAGCGAGTTTAACAAAGAAAAAGAAGACAACAGGTTGCAATCCTTTAAGTCGCTTGTGTCAAAAAAAACAATATCATTGCTCGAGTTACGCAGGATTTATAATGATGACAGGCCGTATCTACGTCTGATTCTCAGGAAAATGAATACACTGGGTATTGATAATGTACATCTCACACAAGGTGATATGGAAGATATTTATGAAGAACTCCAAAAATCACACCGACTTCGTCAGAAGGAATATATTGATACCATCATATCACCTCTTACCATGAAAGATATTGTTGGAAAGGATGACACACTTCGAGCCATACATCTCATACCCGTAAATGAGGATGGTGTCCGCCAGATACCCGAAACCCATGAAGAGATAGAAACATTTAAAAAAAATCTTACCCGGAACCCCGCTTTTGACAGGGGGCTGTATTTTCGAGATACTGAAACAGGGAAAATTACAGATTTTTGTATTCTGATCAGGTTTATCAATGTTAGTGATCAGGGCGATATTACTGAAGAATTGTGGAACCTTACTAATAGCTACCATACTCTCAACATTACTGTTCAGGGTATTCCAATTATTAATCATCAGATAAATAAGTACATGCAGCATGACCTTGAAACTTATCTTCCACTGGTGTTGCTTGTTGTGGTAATGATATTCTTTTTTAATTTCAGGTCTCTCAGGGGTGTAGTGCTGCCTTTTGTCACCCTTGTGATGGCTGACCTATGGGTTATGGGTTTGATGGGGCACCTGGGAGTACCAATGACCGTAATGGGAATTTCGATACCCCCTCTTATGATTGCGGTAGGGAGTTCGTACTCCATTCACATCTTAAACCAGTATTACATAGACTTTGATGAAATTTCCAGCCAGGGAAAAAAAAGAGGTCTTCTATTATCGATGTCACATATTTCGGTCACGGTAATGCTTGCCGGAGTAACAACTTTTTTCGGTTTTATGACACTGGCCACCAACCAGGTATCTGCCATACAGGAATGGGGAATATTCTCAGCCGTGGGGGTTCTGTTTACAATTTTGATATCAACTACCTTAATACCGGCCGTGCTGGTACTTTTACCCCACACAATGCCAAAGCTTCTTTTAAAGAAGGATAAACGGGTGAAAAAAACCCTGGTTGACATGGTTGTAAAGTTTGTAACATGGCTGTCACTGAAGCATTCATCGAAAGTGATCATCGTCGTGGTAGTGCTCATGATGGTGAGTATTGCAGGCATGACCCGTATCAAGGTTGAAACATCAATAATCGAGTATTTCAAGGAAAAGGATTATATTATCACAAGTCTCAAGGAAATTGGCAGTAAATTCGGCGGGGCATCCGGGTTAAATATCCTGGTTAATTCAGGGGAAGTAGACGGGGTTAAAGACCCGGAATACCTGAAAACCCTGGAAAGTCTTCGTACATGGCTTGAAGCCGAGGAGAACAGTCATTTAAACGTGGGCAGGACGGAGTGCTTTACCGATTTCATCAAGCGAATGCACA
>CAZVRB010000005.1:0-63605 GCA_964629365.1 uncultured Leptospiraceae bacterium | reverse complement strand
TTCAACAACTTTTATTGAAAATCATTTACTCATCAGTACCGCGATACCATTATACCGTGGTATATTCTGAAACATGATATTTACCGCCGCGGTTATAGGAACCGCCAGGATCATACCCGGTATTCCCCAGATTAGCCCCCATAGGAAGAGGGAAAGCAGGATGGTGATTATATTAAGGTTTAAACGATCACCCATAACGATTGGCTCAATAACACTTCCCGACAGAAACTGAACACCGGCAAGGCATATTGACGTAAAAAGTGCCCACAGTATACTTTCAAACTGGAGAAAGCTCAGGATAATTGGGGGAACTGACGCGACGATGGGACCGATGGTAGGTATAAAATTCAAAAGAAATCCCATGAATCCCCATATTATGGCAAAATCCAGTCCCATAACATAGGCGACAATGCCAAACACCAGGCCCGTTACGATACTGATCACCGCTTTCAGCCAGAGATAGGTTTGAATCTGTCTGCTTATTGACTGCAGGGCTTTGAAATTACTTGAAGATATATCCTCCCTGGCATCAAGCACAAACAGTATCTTGTCTACCAGCACCTTTCTACCTGAAAGAATGAAGATCAGAAAGATCATCATAAGGGTTAGTTTTGAAAGAAATGTTATGAAAGTGCCAACACTCTGGTTGATGGTTTGAAATATTGATGCGGGGGATATCATGTTAAACAACTGCTGAAAGGTGACATCACGGTATTCTGTGGCAATATCCACCTGTATAAAT
The DNA here is from genome assembly GCA_964629365.1 of uncultured Leptospiraceae bacterium. Lineage (GTDB taxonomy): Bacteria > Spirochaetota > UBA4802 > UBA4802 > UB4802 > M55B154. Next base: position 62,863 of record CAZVRB010000005.1, on the reverse strand, counting down.
CCTTTTAAAAAATCCATCATGGTCTGTATAGAAGACCTGAATTTTCCCGCGTATTCAGGCAGTTCAGACTTGATGGAATTCATCGCCCCGAATGCCAGGAAGCCAACAGCAGCCAGCACTATGAACATACCCAGGATAACCATGCTGTTGATGATAAAGCCGGGCACCTTTAGCCTGGCAAAGAAATCGGCTACCGGAACCAGCAGAAATGAGAGCAGCACCGCCACAACGAATGGAACCACGAACGATCTTGTGATGTGCAGAAACACACCAAGACCGATCAGCGCGATAAAAGTTAATGCCGCTGTCTGCAGTTTTTGCGTACCCTGATCTTCCATATCTCAGGATAGTACTTATTGCAGTTTTATGTCAATCTTATTACTGTGCTGCTCTTCAAGCCACTCCGGCAGGGTCTTGATGAAATCCCTGATCTCATCACGTACCCGCCTGTAATGTGACAGGGCTTCTTCTTCCGTAGCACTTTCGGCTGCCAGTTGCGGGGGATCCTCAAATCCACGATGTATAATCCTGGTCTTTCCGGGAAAGACAGGACAGTTCTCGTTGGCATGTCCGCATACGGTAATCACGTAATCAAAGGCTACATCTTTGAAATCATCCACGTGATTGGATGTATGTTCAGATATATCCACCCCGTCCTCTGACATCACCTTCACCGCGCGGGGGTCAACTCCCTTGGGGGCAATACCGGCAGACCATGCTTCAATAAGGTCACCTCTCAGATGCCGCGTGAAACCTTCTGCCATCTGGCTGCGGCAGGAGTTGCCGGTACATAAGAATAATATCTTCAGTTTTTTTTCACCCATATCCTGATATTCCCCATCATTTTTTAGAATTACTGTTCTGATATTACTGTAAGTATTTTAAGAAAAAGTGAAGAATTCATTAAGTTTTAATTAATCGAAATACTTTCTCCGAAAATACAACGACACGTTCACCAGGCTGATGAGCACCGGTACTTCAACCAGGGGGCCAACCACGGTTGCAAAGGCGATGGGTGAGGCGATACCGAACACTGCTATGGCCACCGCTATGGCCAGTTCAAAGTTGTTCCCCGACGCGGTAAAGGCCAGGGTGGCGCTTCTTTCATAATCAGCCCCGAGTTTAGAAGCCATAAAAAAGCTCACCAGGAACATTATCACGAAATAGAAGCTTAAAGGTATGGCAATCCACAGCACGTCCTGGGGCCTTTCAATGATCTGCGTGCCCTGTGTGCTGAACATAACCACGATGGTAAACAACAGCGCCACCAGTGTTATGGGAGAAATTTTCGGAACAAACTCCCTGTCATACCATTCTTCCCCCTTCATTGGGATAAGAATGACACGGCTCAGAATACCGGCCGCGAATGGAATACCCAGGTATATAATTACACTTGCAAAGACCTCGCCGATGGTCACTTCAACCGCCGATCCCTGAAGACCGAACAATGGGGGCAACACGGTAATAAATACCCAGGCATATATACCAAATGTAAAGATCTGGAATATACTGTTCAGCGCTACAAGTCCCGCCCCGTATTCACTGCTTCCACCCGCAAGCTGGTTCCATACCAGCACCATGGCTATGCAGCGGGCGATTCCCACCAGAATAAGACCTGTCATGTAGTATCCCCACAGGGGGTTGGGACCGAAAATTGCCGGTGCAACAAACCCGAAAAACAGGATGGAAAGAAAAAACATCATGACCGGCCCCACCATCCAGTTCTGCACCAGCGAAAGTCCCAGTATCTTTGTATCAGCGAACACTTTCGGCATAAACTTGTATTTCACTTTCGCCAGCGGGGGATACATCATCAGTATCAGCCCAAATGCTATCAGAAGGTTGGTATGCTTTCCCACGGTGAGAGCTTTATTGAATGTTTCAACAGGCTCCTGGAAGACAAAGCCGATGAGTACTCCCACGGCCATGGCCAGGAATATCCAGAGGGTAAGATACCTGTCTATGAATGAAAGTTTTCTGGTTATTTTATCGGTCATCAAAAACTCCTCCTGCAAGTAATAACTCACAATATTATAGAATACCGGTTGAAGTAACAACCAGGTACACACCACCCAGTATCACCAGCACGCCGCATACCTTTTTTAATATTACCCCACCCCGCGATCGCTCGTTCCAGTTAAGGTATTTCTGCAGCACCTCGGTAAAGGTACCTGCCAGCACGATAATTGAGCAATGCCCGATGGCATACACAGCAACCAGTAATACCGCGAACACGAACCGGGTTGATGCCACGCTGAATGCTACTCCCAGCATGGGGGCCATATAGGCGAAGGTACAGGGGCCAAGGGCGATGCCGAATACCAGGCCAAGCACGAAGGCGGCAAGTTTTCCTTTCTTTTTGACCGATGGAGAGGCGCAGGAAGAAAGAAAGGGCAGTGTGATGATCTCCATCAAGTGCAGTCCTATAATAAAGAAGATAATGGCAACCCCGATGTTACCCCAGGTACCCACGTCTCCAATCATTCTGCCCGCCAGACCGGTAACCACTCCTACGAGTCCGATGGTTATCAATATCCCCAGCGAAAAAAGGAGGGACAGCAAGAAGGCCCTGCCCGGGGTACGCACACCCTGGTCATCAATGAAACCAACGATAAGCGGAATACTGGCAAGATGACATGGTGAAAGCAGTATGCTTAAAATACCCCAGGTAAAAGCAGCCAGCAGGGCCATGCTGGTTGACGCGTACAGTGCCCCCGAAAGCCAGGTGAACAGCTCAAGCAGCATTACTGAACCCCTTGCTTTTTCAACACCTTCTCAATCTCGTCAAAAGGGAAAAAGCCTTCATGACGATAATACTCCCTTCCATCCTTATTCAGGAATACCTGTGTGGGTATAACCCTGATGCTGTATGACTGGGCGTATGGCCGGCCCTCGCTGGTGCCCACATCATGAAACACCACCCGTACCTGGCTTCCGTATTTTTCTTCTACCTTCTTCATGACCGGCTTCATCATCTTACAGGGTATGCAATTCTCTGACCCCAGTTCAACAAAGGTAACAACATGATCGCCCTTATCAGCAGGTGATTTCTTTTCAGCCATGTCATTCTCTTTTCCGCTGCATGATGATAGGGCGGCCGAAAGCATTATCACCATACCGATGATCGTTAGTTTACATTTCATACATTCCTCTTTGTACTTTACAGTATATCAATCCTGCATCAGTTTCTTTACTTCGTCAAGCGAGGGCACCTTTCCCGAAACTTTCACCTCACCATCAACCACGAGCGCCGGTGTCATCATCACCCCGTATTTCATTATGTCTTTCACGTCAGATACTTTCTTAAGTGTATACTCAATCCCCAGTTCTTTCGCGGCTTCTTCTGACGTTTCCTGCAGCTTATTACACTTTGCACATCCAGTACCCAGTATTTCAATAGTCTTCATAGTTAATCTCCTTTTTAAATAATTAACCACAGAGGCTCAGAGGTACAGAGAAAAAATTTTCATGTTTCAGTTAGAAATCTATATAATCCTTTCTCTGTTTCTCCGGGTCTCTGTGGTTCTACTTAGTTACGTTTATTACATAATAAGTCCATATAGAACTCCGCATACCGTGGACATGACCACTACCAGCAGTACATAGACGATGGTCTTCTTCGTGCCGATGACGCTTCGTATTACCAGCATATTGGGCAAAGACAATGCCGGGCCCGCAAGCAGCAACGCAAGGGCGGGTCCCTGTCCCATACCGCTTCCCATCAGTCCCTGCAGGATGGGAACTTCCGTGAGTGTGGCGAAGTACATGAAGGCCCCCGCCACCGAAGCAAACAGGTTGGCCCATATTGAATTACCGCCAACCATGCCCGCCACCCATTCTGAAGGGATCATCCCTTCGTGGCCCGGTCGTCCAAGCAGGAATCCGGCAATCAGTACACCAAAAAGCAGAAGGGGCAGTATCTGCTTCGTAAATGTCCATGTCTGTTCGAACCACTCTTTTGTCTCACCCTTACCGGTGCTGGTGATTACCCCGAGGCCCACCACTCCAACGGCGAAGGGGATCATGTGAGAACCGGGAAACAGAAATATTGAAGCTGCTACTGCAAGCCCTGCAACTGCCATCTTCCACAATTTCACGTTAAACCACTGTACCATAACGATGCCAAGCAGCAGTGTTGACATACCGGTTATCTGCCACTTCATGCTGTAGATAAAATACCACGCCCCTTCTGCTGTTTCAGGCTTTCCCCAGTTGGCGAATACCAGGATAGCCACCATGAGTCCGAAATAGATCATGTTCTGCCACAGGGGCCGCGATACTTCCGGATCAGGTGTTGCCATCATGGCATTAGCTTTCTCAATTTCTTCTTTACGATAGATAAAATGCATAATAAGACCGATAACGACGCTGAAAACAATGGCTCCTACCGCCCTGGCGATACCAATCTCAAGTCCCAGCACACGGGCGGTAAGAATAATAGCCAGCACATTGATGGCGGGACCCGAATACAGAAATGCCGAGGCCGGGCCAAGACCCGCACCCATGGTGTGGATCCCCGCGAAAAGGGGAAGCACCGTACACGAACATACCGCCAGAATTGTACCCGACACCGAAGCCACCCCGTAGGCCAGCATCTTTGGGGCGGTTGGGCCAAGGTATTTCATCACCGACGCCTGGCTGACGAATACCGCAATAGCACCGGCGATAAAAAAAGCCGGAACAAGACACAAGAGTACATGCTCCTGCGCGTACCACTTTGTAAGGTGTAACGCTTCAAATACGGCATTATCAAACCTGGGCATCCCCACAGGCAGGTAGAAAAAGACAAGAAACGCACCCACAATATATACCAGCGGTTTCCACTCGGTTTTCCAGTTCATCATTTACTCCCTTAATTAAATCTTTTAGCAATTATGAAATATTTTTCGCCTGGCAGGAACGTACAATACGAATCTGCTCATCCATGTTCACTTCGAGAACGGAGTCCACACAATTGAGAAAATCCAGCACACAGGGAACACGGAGATGGTAATACACGGTATTCCCCTCACGCTGATCATACACGAGGCCGGCATTTTTTAATACACTCAGGTGTTTGGACACTGTTGAGGTATCAGCCCCAACCATTTCGGTAAGCTCACACACGCAAAGAGGCCCTTTTTGTAACTGGTCTACCATGAACAGCCTGCTGGGATGCCCCATGGCCTTTATCACCCGCGCCCGTGCGTTATATTGATTTTTTTCCTGTTCATTCATTGTGATCTCCTTGCACTTCTATTTGGCAATATAGCCAAATAGCCAAATTCTTTCAACAAAAAATCTCATTGAGTCAATAAAAATGTTTAATATTCACAACAAGTGCTAACTATTACTATACAAGATATTATATACATTGAACACCCTTCATGATTATAGTATAATATACACGTAAAACATGACGCAGGAGATCACAATAGTAGATGAAACTGAAGAAAGACAGGGTAAAAGTACGCAATCCACATGGGCAGCGTTAAGTGAATAGAAAATGACACAGGTACTACCGGTATTGATAATAGTCTTTTTCGCGGCATTTACCCAATCCGTGGCAGGATTCGGAGCGGCACTGGTATGCATGTCCCTTCTCACCCTGCTGCTGCCTATTACCTTTGTAACCCCCCTTGTAGCTATGATGGGAACCTTTATCACTATTTCCATATTTCTACGCCTCAGAAGACATTTTGATATAAAAAAAGTATTACCACTTGTTGCGGGGGCTCTTCCCGGTATACCCGTTGGCATATATTTTCTTACCCATTTTCCCGAAAATATCGTGAAGAAGATTCTGGCCATTGTTCTACTGATATATTCACTGTATTCACTATTACATGTGACCCACAACACCATTCTGCGTAAAGAATGGGGGTATCTCTTCGGATTTCTATCCGGGTGCCTGGGGGGAGCGTTCAACACTAACGGCCCCCCGGCAATCATCTACACCTCCATGCAGTCATGGAATAAAAATGATATCACCATCACCCTGCAGTCTTTTTTTCTGCTTTCAGGGATCATGCTGATTACAATGCACGGATTTCACGGACTGATAACCGTTGAGGTGCTGCACTACTTCGTGTTAACACTACCAGTATTGATCATGGGGGTGGTTGCAGGCTCGTTTGTATATGAAAGGATAAACCAGGATGTATTTAAAAAAATTGTATTTATACTTTTAATAGTGCTGGCTGTCGTGCTCTTTTTCAGTTGAAGGTAAAAAACATTTGAATAATATGCTTATGCAATCTATAGTTTAAAAAATAATATAAAAAACGGGTAAAATCCGGCAGGTATAAAGCAGTAAAATATTATGAGAAATAAAGTATATTCCGACCCTACAACCAAAATCAATGTGGCAAAAGGCACCTTTATTGCACGCCAGCCAATATTTGATCGGCATACACATGTATTCGGATATGAACTGCTTTTTCGTGAAGGATTTCACAACTTCTACAATACCCTTGACGGGGATTACGCAAGTTCACAGACCATTCTTTCAAGTTTCCTGTTATTCGGAATGGACTCAATGACAGGTGGGAAAAGGGGATTTATTAATTTCACAGAAACCCTGCTAAACAGCGAAGCGGCAACCATATTCCCCAGGGAGCTTTTGACTATTGAAATTCTTGAAAACGTTGAACCCTCTGACGAAATCATCAGTAAATGCAGGAAACTGAAGAAAGCAGGATATATGCTGGCCCTGGATGATTTCGTATTTCACGATAAATACAGGCCCCTCCTTGAAATCGCTGATATTGTAAAAATTGATTTCAGAAAAATTACTCCCCAATCACACGGGGTAATACTTGCCCTTGCAGAAGAATACCCGGTAAAACTTTTGGCTGAAAAGATTGAAACCTATGAAGAATATCACCAGGCTCTTTCTGACGGGTATTCATATTTCCAGGGGTATTTTTTCAGCAAACCCCAGGTGATTGAAGGCAAGGACATACCCGGTTACAAGTTGAACTACCTGGAGATACTGCAGGAAGTACATTCAAGAGATTTTGAATATAGTAATATTGAAAATATTATCAAAAGAGACATGTCGCTCAGTTATAAACTTCTGAAATTCATCAATTCCGCCGCATTCGGCTTTACCAGTAAAATACATTCAATCAAACAGGCCCTCACGTTGCTGGGGATCAGGGAGTTTCGCAAGTGGATTTCCCTCATGGCATTAAGCGGGATGGGAGACGACAAACCTGAAGAACTGGTGGCTACTTCAATTATACGGGCACGTTTCGCAGAAGATCTTGCCCTGAAAACAGGAATGAAGGAAATATCATCCGATCTTTTTCTGATGGGTATGTTCTCACTGATCGATGCCTTTGTTGACAAACCGATAAATGTAATTCTCGGTGAGTTAAACCTCGATGACTCAATCAAGGATGCCCTCATCGGACAGCAGGGACCACTTACTGATTACTATACCTTAATGCTGCTTCATGAAAAGGGGAACTGGGAATCCATGGAATCACTTGCCAATAAACTCTCCCTGGACGAAGAATCCATATCCCTATCCTACCTGCAGGCCGTGGAATGGGCCAACAGGGTAAAACTGGCCTGAAATGTTCAGCAATACCCGGACAATATATATCCGCATTATGTATGCGTTTATCCCTGTTGTGCTGCTGTCTGCCATCACATTTTTTTTGCTGCTGCCATCAGAATCCGAAACTGCCGGTATCTCCAGTCAACACCAACAATACCATCGCATAATATCTCTTTCCCCATCACTCACAAGAATGATCATGGATATGAATGCCGAATCACGCCTGTCCGGGGTAACAAGCTATCATCCGCCATTGCAAAGAGAAATACCGGTTGTGGGAACCCTTGTAAACCTCAACATGGAAAAAATAATCATGCAGAAACCTGATCTTGTTATTCTCTCCGGTGAAGACAACCCCACTCAATTTACAGAACGGCTTACATCACTTTCTATTAACATAAAAAAATTTGCCGGGTACACCACCTTTGACTCCATAGCAGAAACATATACGACCATAGGTACCATAACCGGAAAACAGCAACTGGCCCGAAAGAAACTCCATCAATACAGAACCATTCGGGAAAAAATACTGGCAACCCCCGAAGCACCGGTTGACGTGCTCTTCCTTTTATCCGACCGTCCCCTTATCGCGGCAAACCATACTTCATTTATTGGAAACATAATAAACGACGCCGGGGGACACAACATTATAACCACCACCCGTCATCAGTACCCCGTTATAACGGCAGAACTTATCATACATAAAAATCCACAGGTCATCATTACAACTTCTTCGTCAACCGGCCAACGGCTGAAAGAATTACTGGGAGATCATGTCAACCATCTTGATGCCATTCGCAATAGGGCCATACATTATATAAGCTACGATCCAGCCTGTTATTATACACCGGGTGATTATGTAAAAACCCTTGCGGAATTCAGAAATATTTTCAATAAAGACACACAACAACCGGCACACATCCAATGAAGAAACTGACAATGACAAAAAAAAGAAACCTCTTCATCACCCTGCTGATTCTTCTAGCCGGCACAGGCATACTATTAATGGCCATGATACTGGGCCAGGTAAACATAGCCCCATCCACCATAGTAGAGGCACTTTTTCACGGCACCCCTGAAAGCGTTTCCATCATCCTGTATAAACTGAGAATTCCCCGCATCCTGATGGCACTCATCATAGGGGCATCACTGGGGGCAAGCGGAGTACTTTACCAGGCCCTGCTGAAAAACCCCCTGGCCGAACCCTTTACCCTGGGGATATCAAGCGGCGCGGCGTGCGGCGCGGCCTTTGCCATTATCATGTCACTGTCAACCGGCTTCATTTTTGCAGGTGCATTTGCCGGCAGCATATTCGTAATCCTGCTGGTTTACCTGCTGGCACGAAAGTTTGGATTTTCAAGTCCCGCCCTGATCCTGGGAGGGCTGTCACTCAGCTTCATCTTTTCATCAGCAGTGCTTCTGCTGTTTGCCTTCAGCAGCGCCGACCAGGTACACAAGGCACTCATGTGGCTGATGGGAGATCTCTCGCTGGCCCGTTATGACTACCTGGGAAAATCAGCCATCGCGCTGGGGGCCCTGCTGATTATCACCCTGCTCTATTCACGGCATCTGAACATACTCTCTTTCGGGGACGACTTCGCCGCCAGCCACGGCATAACCAGCTCAGAAATACTGATTATTTTCTGGGTGGCCTCCATGCTTGCGGCCATCTCGGTATCACTGGCAGGGGTAATCGGATTTATCGGTCTCATCACCCCCCACGCCGTACGGGTGCTGTCGGGCCCCGAACACAGGGTATTACTGCCGGTAACCGCCGTCACCGGCGGGCTGCTCCTGGTCATGGCCGACACCATGGGGAGAACAATGGTATCCCCCTATGAAATACCCGCCGGCATAATCATGGGTTTTTTCGGCGGGATCTTTTTTCTCGTCATACTGCTCAAAAGGGGGTGGTCAGGCTGATGTCATTATTTTCCCTCAAAAATATTCACGCGGGATACGGCGAACAGGTTGTACTCCGCGACATCTCACTTTCCATACAACCAGGAGAATTTATCGGCATCATCGGCCCAAACGGCGCCGGTAAATCAACACTACTGAAACTGTTAAGCCGGCAACTCTCTCCCCTCGAAGGCACCCTCAAGTTCAAGGGGCAGGACGTGAAAGCTATCCCTCCATACCGGTACGCTCCGCAGGTTGCCATTGTACACCAGAAACTTGAGAACCTGCTCCCCTTCACCGTAGAAAAGTTCGTATCAATGGGAAGGTTTCCTCACCAGAGATTCTTCAACAGGGCAAAAGCCCGTCATGGTCAGGTGGTAGAAAAAGCCCTGAAGGTCATGGACCTTGACCCGTTACGCGAAAAACCAATCACCCAACTCTCAGGTGGTGAACAGCAGCGTTCATTTATCGCCAGGGCTGTGGCACAGGCAGAACAGGTAATCCTGCTTGACGAACCGGTGGCCCACCTGGACATCAACCACGTTACCCAGGTGATGGACCACCTGGTAGAGCTGAACCTTCAGGACACCACCATCATCACGGTACTGCATGATATAAACCTTGCCGCCGATTACTGCAGCCGCATAATCGCCATTAAAGACGGCACAATATTCACCGACGGTACACCATCGGAGATCATCACCTACCAGGCCATCGAATCCCTGTTTGACACCGTATGCGTTGTACACGAAAACCCCATCACCGGAAAGCCCTACACCTACCCCGTTCCAGGGAGATACCGTAAATAATCCATAAGCTTATTTTTTTCACCACAGAGACACAATGGACACAGAGGGGGTATTTAAGTAAGAAGATCATTATTTATATAATAATTTTCTCTGTGCCCTTTGTGCCCCTGTGGTGAAAAAAAATCCTTTACAAAGTTATGTCTTCAAAATAGTGTTTTCCTATATTTGATCTTTTGTATCTCTACACGGAGGAAGTCGGGTGTGAATCCCGCGCTGTCCCGCAACTGTGAACCGGGTGTATTACACACTACCCCTGGTGAGCCAGACACTCCATGTAACTGGATATCCTCGAGGAATGGGACCAGTTAGCATCAGGCATCATTTGATACTGACAAACCATAACACGCCTCTTGAGGCGTGTTTTTTCGTTTGTAACATCAATCGACTTCCCGATGCGTTCCCACCCTCCTCCTGACTCCAGAAAATTAAATGAACACATCACAGGAGGATTTTTCATGAACAGTTTTAATCGTCGCAACAAAATTACTTTTTACGTTTTTCTCACATTTATTTTGTGCTTCACTATCACCTTCAGCACATCACTGCTTCGGGCACAAGATGCCCCGGCCGAAGAAGAAGAACAGGAAACACAGGAAAAAGAAAAAACAAAGAGCAGAGTGTTCAGGCTTGATGACGTGGTGGTGAGCGCCACCAAAACTGAGATTGACCCGAAGGAAACGGGGGCTTCTATTAGCATTATAGAGGAAGAGCAACTTGAAAATCGTGGTGAACGCAGTGTTATTGAAGCACTTCACAGTGTTCCGGGACTTACCGTATACCGTCAGGGTGCACCCGGTGGAGTATCAACACTATTCATACGGGGTGCCGACTCAAAAAATATGCTGGTATTAATCGATGGGGTAGAAGTAAACGATCCTTCAGGAATTGACAGGAGTTTTGATTTCGCCAACCTTACCACGGATAATATTGAACGAATCGAAGTAATTCGCGGCGCCCAGAGCACACTCTACGGCTCAGACGCAACCGGTGGTATTATTAATATCATCACAAAAAAAGGGAAAGGAAAGCCATCATTAACACTGAAGGCCGAAGCCGGGTCATATAATTCGTTCAGAGAATCACTTACAGTCAATGGCGGGTCAGACGATGCCCATTACTCTTTTGGCATAGCCAGGATCGATACCAAAGGGTTTTCTACCGCTGCAAGGGAACCAGGAACCAGTGGGCACATGGACGAAGATGGTTACACAAACACCACATTTTCCGGCCGTACTGGTTACCGTATTACAGATTCAACATGGCTCACTCATGTATTACGATATACCGACGCTGACGCTGAACTTGATGACGGGGCATACTATGATGATCCCAACTACGCACAGTCTTCAAAGCAGATTTCCTCGGCTCTCAGTCTTGACCAGGAACTATTCATTTGGTGGTCACACAAAATTATCTTATCATATATGAACATTGAAAGACGTTACGAGGATAAAACTGACGATGCCGAACCTTCAGAATTCACAAAGAGCTGGTATGAAGGTACACACCATAAGGCTGAATGGCAACACATCTTCAGTATTGGAGATGTTGATGAAATAACCATGGGAGCCGAGATGCAGGAAAACAGCACCACTTCAACTACCTACTCGGATATAGGTTTTGGCGCGTCTACAGATCAATTCGACGAACGTGATATATGGGAACGCGCCGCATACATACAGAATCATCTCAAGTTGATGAATCGGATTTTTGCCATAGCAGGGATCAGGTACAATGATCACGAAACATTTGGCAATGAAATAACCTACAGCCTTTCAGGCAGTATAATTTCCCCACTACTTGACACGAGATTGAAAGGAAATTATGCAACCGGCTTCAGGGCGCCTGTAATGACACAGATATATGATACCGCATATACAACTGGTAACCCTGACCTTAAGCCTGAAACCAGCATAACGTGGGACATAGGTATCAGCCAGCCGATAATGAATGGGAAATTCATTTTTGAAGTATCATATTTCGAAACTGAATACAAAAACAAAATCGATATCAATGACGCCTTTACGCAGTATATCAACAAGGAGGAAGTAATTACTAAAGGTATAGAATGTGCTTTGCATTTTGCACCTGCTGATACGTTATCTTTTGATGCAGCCTATACTTATTTACCAATTGCAAAAGACATGGAAAACTATGAACGCCTTATCCGAAGGCCCCGTCACCAGGGAAGCTTACACACAAACTGGAAGTTTTTACCAGGTGGCAATCTCAACCTTGGGATTAATTACATGGGTAAACGTGATGATGCGTGGTACGATGAGTCAATATTCGACACCAGGGATGTTAAAATGGATGAATACTATACCATTGATATTTCTACATCCTACTGGCTGCTTGAATCAATACAGGTATTCGGCAGAATTGAGAACATGCTTAATGAAGACTACGAATTCCCCATAGGCTACAACACCCCTGGCCGTTCATACTACGCCGGCCTGAAAGCAGTATTGTAATAAGATACTGGAACGACCCCCTCCCAACCTCCCCCTTTAAAGGGGGAGGAGAAGGAATGAGGTGAATTTGATCCCCATCCATGCTCTATTTTTACCAGCAAACAACCACCATTTACTTGACATTTACCCATAAATATAGGATCGTACATCAAGCCCATCAGTTGGCCCGGGACAATCCCGCATTAGTATTAAATTCACGATTAGAGACAATAATATGTTTTATGCGCATATAGGAATGTTGATACTGTATGGTATCTTTATCGGATTTATATCGTCTATACCGGTTGGTGCCGTTCAGCTTGAAGTTATTAAGAAAGCTATCGGGGGGCACCTGAAACCAGCCATCTCTGTTGCGATGGGCTCTGTCACATCTGATTTTATTTATGGGGTACTTGTACTGTTCGGTCTTGCACCTTTTTTGCAGCAGAAAAACTTCCAGATAATTGTATACAGTCTTGGCGTTATTGTATTGTCTTTCCTGTTGTACCGATCATACCGTGAACACAGGCATATTCCACCCGCACATGCCCCCCATATTACTTATAGAAAAAGAACATCCTTTCTTACCGGGTTTACAATTGCCATTACAAACCCGGGCATGATCGTATGGTGGATCGTGGGATACAGGCTGCTGCTTGACCTTGGCCTGTTTGATGAAATGACAATTTGTATCCGCAGCATATTTCTTCTTTCATGCTGTTTCGGGCTTGGCGGATATCTCTCATTTGTGGCACTGCTGTTGAACAGGGTACAGGAATCTCTTTCAGATAAGCTACTTGACAGGATGAACATAATTATTATGGTATTGCTCACATTTGTTATTGTATATTTTTTCCTGAAGCTGTTAACAATCCTTTTCAATGTACACATAGCGTTCATTTCGTCTATGTAATAATTATCCGGGATATACACACATGCCGTCACCAAAAACAGTAATAACCGCTTATAATAAGATCGAATATGACAACCCGCTGCCCCGTGATAAAAACTTTAACGACCTTTACAGTTATTTCAATGACGCGGGGCAATCCCTGTTATTGAAAAGCGGGGAGAACTACTTGCTGCTTTATTTCGATTTCGCTGATATACAGGATGAGATATCAGATGAGATTGTCACATGGACATTCAACGAAGATAAAGACAGGTACATGTTAACCATGTTCATAAAAGCCAGCTTCGAAGATGCACATCATGCCTTTGCATTGAAAAAGAATGCCGGCAATAAAAACTTTTTAAAAAAGATCAGGAATGAAGGCACAATAACCCTTGAATGCATCGCTCCGTTGTACGGCCACATACACAAGCTGAAGCAGGCAAAGCTTACAATACCTGATGCACTGCTGCAGCTCTTTCCACAATAAATAACGTTAGTTGGATGTTATTTAAGGTACTAAAGGTGTTTTTAACCTCAACAACATCCAACTAACCTCAACAACCTCTGCATCACTCTTCAAGGGCACCCGTAAACACAGGATCTGATGCTTTGATAGTTGCCGATTCGTTGAATAAAAGGGCTTCAATTTTACCAAAATACTTGGGAAATTCTGAACCAAGATAAAACTGTGAGGACAACACCTTACCACTGTAAAACGCGGCTTCAGCATTGTCGTTAAGTAGTTTTTCCCTGTCCTCTCCCTTGGTATCACCTACCAGCTCTTTCATCTTTGGAGTAACAATTGTAAGTGCTTTCAGGTGCATCCACGCAAGTGACATCATGTACATTGCCTCCTGGAGGGGAGTACAATTGGCAAAAATATGAAGAAATTTTCCACCGGCCATAAACTCTTTCAGCATTTCTATCACTTCGTCAAGCCTTTCCATGCCCCGGGTTACCAGGTCGATGTACTTGTCATCCACTATTCCCCTGGCCTTCTCAACAGAATCCGCCACATGCTTTCTCCAGACCTGGTAATTATACTGCTCTGGATTCATGAGTATCTTTCTCATGGTGAGGTCCATAGACTGTATCCCGTTGGTTCCCTCGTATATGGCGGTAATCTTTGAATCCCTGAGATATTGTTCAACAGGATAATCATTTGTATAACCATATCCACCATACACCTGTACTGCCTGTGAAGTAACAAAAAGGGAAGAATCCGTACATCCCGCCTTGCAGATGGGTATAAGTATCTCCATCATTGCCTCTGCTTCTTTCTTCTCTTCCCCATCAAGCAGTTCAGCAATATTAATATTATGCGAGAGGTAATATACCAGCATACGCATACCTTCCACGTATGACTTCATCCACAGCAGCATGCGCTTGACATCAGGGTGCTGGCTTATGGTTACCTTTGGTGCATCAGGGTTAAGCATCTGGGTAACATCAACTCCCTGCACCCTGTTCCTTGCATAGGTGACCGCATGCATATATCCGGCAGTAGAAAGTGACAATCCCTGCATGGCAACACCAAGCCGTGCCTCGTTCATCATCTGGAACATGATTCTCATACCTTTACGCGCTTCACCAAGAAGATAGCCCCTGCATTCACCGTTGTCACCGAAACTCATTGTACAGGTGGCCGATGCGTGGATACCCATTTTGTGCTCAATACCTGAACACACCACGTCATTAAGTTCACCGATTGAACCATCATCCTTTATCCTGTACTTGGGTACGATGAATATCGAGATTCCCTTGGTTCCCGGGGGGTCTCCTTCAATTCTAGCAAGTACGGGATGGATAATGTTTTCATAGTAATCATTGTCACCTGAAGTGATAAAAATCTTCTGCCCCTGTATCAGGTAGGTACCGTCATCACTGGGAATAGCCTTTGTCTTTAACGCGCCAACGTCTGAACCGGCATCAGGTTCTGTAAGACACATACTGCCACCCCATTTCCCGGATAGCATTTTCTCAAGATAGATGTTTTTCAGATCATCAGTGCCGTAATTCTTAATGAGCGCCGCGGCTCCATGCGCCAGGCCCGGGTATGTAGTAAAAGAAAGGCTTGCCGCGGTAAAATACTCACTGCACGACATACCAATTGTGACCGGCATGCCCATTCCCCCAATTTCAGGTTCTTCCGTGATACCTACAAACCCGGCTTCATTATAGGCGTCCAGGGCTTTTTTAAAACCTTCAGGTATGATGACTTTCCTGTTATCAGGATCATATTTCACCCCTTCCTTGTCGGTTTCAGAGTTTACCGAATATACTTCCTCAACAGCCATTTTCTCAGCCAGGTTGAGTACATCTTCGTACATATCCCTGTCATAATCCGCGTATTCTGCATAATCCGAAAGTTTATCCACTTCCAGCAGTTCAAAAAGGACAAAACGTAAATCTCGTGAATCAATAAGTGGATTTAAAGCCATGAGAAACCTCCTTGTGTAATTTTCTTTTTTTATAAAATAGAAGTCCAGGCGTATCGCCTGGACTAATTTTCATTTAGTGAGAAGTTCCACCAGGCATTATATGTATTAATGTAATACATATAATGCCTTACATATTTGTCAACGCATTTTGAAAATAAATTTGGACAGTCGGTCAACTGTTATTCTTCTGGCGTGCCGGAAAGAAGCCTGTCTGAAAACTTGTTAACCGCTGTTTCATTAAATAATATAGCTTCTATTTTCCCAAAATATTTTGGAAATTCTGATCCAAGATAAAATTGTGACGACAAAACCTTACCTGAATAATACGCTGCTTCATCATCACCTGCCAGGATTGCTTCTCTCTCGTCACCTTTTGCCTCGCCTACCTTCTGCTTCATTTGAGGCAATGATATTGTCAACGACCACAGGTGCACCCATGCAAGGGACAACATGAACATAGCCTGCTGCAGGGGGGTAGCTGCCGCGAAGATATTAAGAAATTTCCCTTCTTTCATAAATCCAGCCAGCATTGCTATTACTTCATCCAGTTTCTCAACCCCCCGTTCAACCATATCAACATACCTGTCATCAACTACTCCTTTCGCCTTTTCAATTGTTTCAGCCATGCGTTTTTTAAACACGGAATAATTATACAGGTCGGGATTCATGAGTATCTTTCTCATTGTAAGATCCATAGACTGAATCCCGTTGGTACCCTCGTAGATAGTTGTAATTTTCGAATCACGCATATACTGCTCAACCGGGTAATCTGAAGTGTATCCATATCCCCCATATACCTGCATGGCCTCAGAGGTGATATTCACCGACGCGTCAGTACATCCAGCCTTGCAAATGGGTATTAATATTTCTACTATGGCTGCAGCCTCTTTTGACTCTTCACCTTCAACCAGGTGTTCGATATCAATATTTTTGGCAAGAGAATAGATCAACATCCTCATACCTTCAACATATGATTTCATCCATAACAACATTCGTTTCACATCAGGATGCCTGCTGATGGTTACCGGTTCAGCTTCAGGGTTCATCATCTGGGTAACGTCTACACCCTGAACCCTGTTTTTCGCGTACGTGGCTGCGTGCATATACGCAGCCGATGAGAGGGCAAGCCCCTGTATGCCGACAGCAAGCCTTGCCTCGTTCATCATCTGAAACATTATCCTCATACCCTTTCGGGGCTGCCCGAGAAGATAACCTCTACAGTTGTCATTATCCCCAAAATTTAAAGTACAGGTGGCTGACGCGTGAATACCCATCTTATGCTCTATACCCGAACACACCACGTCATTTAATTCACCAACAGAGCCATCTGTATTCACACGATATTTTGGCACAATGAAAATTGATATTCCCTTGGTACCAGGCGGGTCACCCTCTATCCGCGCAAGCACGGGATGAATAATATTTTCATAATAGTCATTGTCACCGGATGTAATAAATATTTTCTGCCCCTGAATCAGGTATGTACCATCATCCTGTGGTATTGCTTTTGTCTTCAGAGCACCCACATCGGAGCCGGCATCGGGTTCGGTTAAACACATCGTCCCTCCCCATTGTCCTGTAAGCATCTTCTCCAGGTAGGCATCCTTCAGGTCATCACTTCCGAAAGTTTTAATGAGTTCGGCAGCCCCCCTTGAAAGAGTTGGATAACTGGTAAAGGCCAGGCTTGCCGCTGTAAATATTTCATTACATGACATACCTATGGATACAGGCATTCCCATTCCACCAAGATCAACATCTTCGTTAATTGCCACAAACCCGGCGGCATTATAGGCATCAAGCGCCGGCTTCAACTGTTCTGGTATGATGACCTTGCCGGTATTGGGATCATATGTAACTCCCGTTTTGTCACTTTCTGAATTTACAGGATATACTTCTTCAACTGCCATTTTTTCAGCAAGGGCAAGTGTATCTTCATACATATCCCTGTCATAATCCGCGAATTTTTCAAAAGATTGCAGTGACTCAGTCTCAAGCATTTCAAATAATACGAACCGGATATCTCTCGAATCAACAAGCTTGTTTAACGCCATGACAACCCCCATTTTGATTAAAAGTGAATTTTTTTTACATAAAATTTGTAATATTGCACAAGTATGTGCATAATATTGTAATATCATTTGTCAATAGTTATTTAACACTTTCACCATTACAGAAAAATGTTTTATATATTCATTATTTTTCTCAAAAAAAAAGGCAGGCTTTTCAGCCTGCCTTGCTCTTTATTTATAAATATCTTTTTTTATTCTTCAGGTGCGCCGGTAAAGATTTGATCTGACGCTTTCACCACGGCACTTTCTCCGTCGGTTATGTAGTCGATCATGCCAAAAAATTTCTTGAATTCAGCACCGATGAAAAACTGTGATGAGAGAACTTTTCCGGAATAATACGCGGCCTCGTTATTATCAGTGAGAAGCTTATCTCTTTCTTCACCCTTAAGGTCGCCAACCAGCTCTTTCATCTTGGGTGTAGTCAGGGTGAGCATCCAGAGATGCATCCACGCCAGTGTCAGCATCACCATTGCCTGCTGCAGCGGTGTGGCATTTGAAAATATATGCAGAAACTTGCCGGCTGCCATCTGCTCTTTCATCATGTTAATGGCCGTATCAAGTTTTTCCACACCTTTTTCTACTGCTTCCACATACTTATCGTCAACAACCCCTTTTGCTTTTGCAACGGTTTCAGCGATTCTTTTCTTGTAGATTGAATAGTTATATTGATCTGCATTCATGAGGATCTTTCTCATGGTGAGGTCCATTGACTGAATACCATTGGTACCTTCATAAATAGAAAGTATTTTCGCATCCCTTGCGAACTGCTCAACGGGATAATCAGAACAGAAGCCATACCCACCATAAACCTGGATAGCTTCAGCGGTAACCCGCCACGAATTATCGGTATTACCGGCCTTTACAATAGGGATGAGAATTTCTACAATGGCCTTAGCTTCTTTTGATGCTTCTCCATCAAGTGCATGTTCAAGGTCAATATTATTACTTGCGTAATAGGTAAGCATTCGCATGCCTTCAACATATGACTTCATGTACAGGAGCATTCTTTTCACATCAGGATGCTTGATAATGGAAACCTTGGGTGCATCAGGATTCATCATCTGAGTCACGTCAGATCCCTGTTCCCTGTTTTTCGCGTAGGTGATAGCATGCATGTAGGCGGCACTTGATACTGCAAGTCCCTGAAGACCTACGTACAATCGCGCTTCGTTCATCATCTGGAACATGATCTTCATGCCTTTGCGCTCTTCTCCAAGCAGGTATCCAATACAATTATTATCATCACCAAAACTGAGGGTACATGTTGCCGAAGCCTTTATTCCCATTTTGTGTTCAATACCTGAACATACAACATCATTCAATTCGCCCAGTGAGCCATCATCCTTTACCCTGAACTTGGGCACGATGAAAATTGAGATCCCCTTTGTTCCGGGTGGATCTCCTTCAATTCGTGCGAGTACCGGGTGTATAATATTCTCAACAGAATCGTAATCTCCACCACTGATGAATATTTTCTGTCCGGTTATTTTGTAAGTGCCATCATCCTGCTTAACTGCCTTTGTCTTGAGTGCACCAACATCTGAGCCGGCATCAGGTTCGGTAAGGCACATGGTACCGCCCCACTCCCCATATACCATCTTGCTCAAAAACTTTTCCTTCATTTCGTCTGTACCAAAATTTTTTACCAGGTTCATCGAACCGATAGTAAGAGCAGGGTACATTGAAAAAGCAACACTTGCAGCGGTAAAATACTCGGTACAGCACTGCGCGATTGAATCAGGCATACCCATGCCGCCGATTTCCTGGTCATTTGAAAGTGATACAAACCCGGCCTCATTAAATGCTTTAAGAGCAGGTTTATACGCTTCCGGAATTTTTACCTGCTTTGTTTCAGGATCATACTGAACTGATTCCTTGTCCCCTTCCATGTTTGCCGGATATATTTCATCAACTGCAATCTTTTCAGCCAGGTTGAGAACATCCTCAAACATATCCCTGTCGAAATCAGCGAACTTCTCGTACTGTGTCAGCTTATCAACCTCGAGTGCTTCAAAAAGCACAAAACGAGTGTCCCTGGTGTCGACAAGCGGGTTTATTGACATTACTGCCGTTGCCATAAAGACCTCCTGTAAAAATTTTAATATATATTTAGTGGTAAGTTGTAACACATCAAGTTACCAGTACTCAGCATAAAATTTCACCTGTATTTGTCAATTATTTGTTATGTTATCATCATTCATATTTTGTTCATTTGTGTAAATGTGACTTTGACCATTACCAACAAGTTGTTAATTATATTTTATATATAAAAATATGTTTTATTGATTTGATTGATAAACAGAAGAAATATGGCCGGATAAACCTCAAGCATAAAAAAAGACGGGGAGAAGTCCCCGTCTTTTTGATTGAATGCAAACCATTGAAAGCTATTATTCGTCAAGAGCGCCTGTAAAAATTTCTTCGCTGGCCTTGATAACAGCGCTTTCACCACCCAGAAGTGCTTCAATGTTACCGAAATACTTGGGAAATTCTGCGCCGATATAGAACTGTGAAGACAGAACCTTGCCTGAATAGAAAGCTGCTTCCTGGTTATCTTTAAGAAGGGCATCTCTCTCTTCACCTTTCTTGTCACCAACCAGTTCTTTCATCTTGGGAACTGTGATGGTCATCATCCAGAGGTGCATCCATCCAAGAATCAGCATGTACATAGCCTGCTCAAGAGGTGTGGCATTGGCAAAGAGATGGAGAAACTTACCACCTGCCATCTGGCCTTTCAGCATCTCAACAACCTCGTCAAGCTTGTTAACTCCTCTTTCAACCAGGTCAACATACTTATCATCTACAACACCCCTGGCCTTGCTGACTGTATCCATGATTCTTTTCTTCAGAACACCGTAGTTATACTGTTCAGGGTTCATAAGAATCTTTCTCATGGTAAGGTCCATTGCCTGGATACCGTTTGTACCTTCGTATATAGCAGTAATCTTTGCGTTTCTCATCATCTGCTCAATTGGATAGTCCCCGCAATAACCGTATCCACCAAAAACCTGCATTGCCTCAGAAGTCAAGAAAACTGATGAATCTGTGCAGCCTGCCTTTTCTACGGGAGTGATGATCTCAACAAGGGCCTGTGCTTCTTTTGCCTCTTCACCATCAAGTAATGTGGCAAGCTCGTAGTTCTTGTAAAGGTAGTAAATCATAGCCCTTTGCGCTTCAAGATGAGACTTCATATACATCAGCATCCTCTTGATGTCAGGGTGATTAACAATACTTACCCCTTTTGCTTCAGGATTCAGCATCTGTGTTACATGAACACCCTGTATACGGTTTTTTGCGTAAGTAACAGAATGCATATATGCGGCAGAAGCGGTGGCATGTCCCTGAAGACCAACACCCATCCTGGCATAGTTCATCATTCTGAACATGATCTTCATACCTTTTCGCTCTTCACCCAGAAGATACCCAACACAATTACCGTTGTCACCGAAGCTGAGTGTACAGGTGGCAGAGCCCTTGATTCCCATCTTGTGCTCTATGCCCGCGCATGATACATCATTAAATTCACCGTTACTACCATCTTCTTTCACAAGGTATTTTGGAACAATAAAGATTGAGATTCCCTTTGTTCCGGGGGGATCTCCTTCAATTCTTGCAAGTACCGGGTGTATCATGTTGCCATAGTAATCATTGTCACCTGATGATATAAATATTTTCTGTCCAACAATTTTATAGGTGCCGTCATCCTGTCGGACAGCCTTTGTTTTCAGAGCGCCAACATCTGAACCGGCATCCGGTTCGGTAAGACACATGGAACCACCCCACTCTCCAAGATACATCTTTTCAAGATAGGTTTCTTTCTGTTCCTGTGTACCAAAAACCTCGATAAGCTCTGCCGCCCCATGTGTAAGGCCTGGATACATCATAAGCGGATAGTTAGCCGAGCAAAAATACTCGTTACATGCCCACGCGATAACCTGTGGGATACCCATGCCGCCCCATTCCGCGTCAACGTCCATACCGCCGAAACCGGCTTCATAAAACTTGTTAAGAGCGGGATGATAGCACTCAGGAATTTTTACTTCCTTTGTGTCGCCAATGTAATGGCAGCCATCTTTGTCACCTTCTTCAAATGTGGGGTAGATCTCTTCCACGGCCATTGTTTCTGCCAGGTTGAGCATGTCTTCAAACATGTCCTTGTCGAAGTCAGCGTATTTTTCAAACTTCGTAAGGCTTTCCACGTCCATCATTTCATACAGTACAAAGCGCACATCCCGAGAATCAACCAATGGATTTAACGCCATATAAAACCTCCTACACGTTTGTAAAAAATAAAATAATTAAAACTACACAGTCCCTTTATGTTACAATTCGATGAGACTTCCAGAGAATTGTCAACTATTGTACCCGACTAACAAAAAATAATGCTGGTTGGGGCACATTGTTACACTAATAATTGCATACTATATGTCAATAATGAAAATATATTTTTTTGTATATTTAACAGAAATCTGTTTGGCGAAAAGTGAATAGCAATTGGCAGAAAGTTAATGATTGACAGCCATATGCCTGTATATACAATTCACGTTCAATTTACGATGAAATCTATCATACCAGGATAATGCATGAGTCAACACAAGTACTGGATCGCACTCGCGTCCACGAAGGGTATTGGTACGGCTTCCCTTACCCAGGTTCATCAGAAATTGTCAGAACTGCAGTTGACTGTTACTGACATGTTCGACCTTGACGGTAAAGAAATACAACATGAGCTTGGCTTCACTGAAAAGTTAAGCGATCTTCTTCTCCAGGCCAGGGAACTCCTTCCAAAAATTGACGAGGATTACACCCGGCTTATCGAGGCAGGCATTGATACAATACTGCTTTTTGATGAGTCATACCCGCGTCGCCTGGCTGATACAATGAAAAACACGGCACCACCGGTACTCTACACGTATGGAGAAAAGTCAATTCTGAAGAAAAAGTCAGCCGCGGTCCTGGGATACCGGGATGTAAGCGACAGGGGTGAGATGATCTCATTTTTAGCCTCACGGGAACTTTCACGGCATGACATTCCTGTTGCCAGCGGTTTTTCAAGAGGTGCAGGACACCTGGCACATCGGGGCGCCCTTGAACACGGTGGGAGCAGCATCGCCGTGCTTCCACACGGCATGTTTCACCTGAACGTTCCCGAGGCGCTGGCAGAGGTTATGGATCTTACCAGGTTCTGTTTTGTTTCACCGTTCTACCCCGTAGAAGAATACTCGGTATATAACTCCTACAGCCGAAATAGTATTATCTGTGCCATGACACTGGCCGTATACATAGTTGAAGCACCCGAAGAAGGTGGAATATTCGAGGCAGGCAAATCGGCCGTCCACCACAAGACACCCCTTTTCGTTACTGAATACGCAGAATATCCAGAAAGCGCTAAGGGCAATCCCTTACTAATTAAAGAGTACGGCGCAACACCCGTTCGGGGACGTAAAGAACAAGACCTGCTGGTACCAAATCTTGACGCACTTATCGGGAAGGTGAAGTGGGAATGACAGCCGGCAGTTCACCTGCAGCACGTTCCGCCATTTTCCCGGCAAAGGTTGACATTTTCAACCTGCAGGGTCGTGTGCTGTATCCCAAACTGTCGATCCAGAACCGTGTTTACGTCATTAATTACCTGGTCGGTATCAACAGTTCCAGGTTCTGCGTCCACACAGATGTGACATGAAAGAAAAATCTCCGTTGAACTCACTGACCATATATGCAGGCCATGCACGGTTGATACCTGCGGCACATCCAGTATACCCTGGTAAACCTCTTCGGGATCAATATTTCGGGGCACGCCCTGCATAAAAATGCGGACGGCATCACGCAATATCTCCATGGAACTCCACACTATCATGAATACAATCACAAGGCTGACCACAAGGTCAAGCATCATCCACCCGGTAAATAACACCACCACCCCGGTAATAATAACTGCTACGGAAGATATGGCATCATACAGCAGGTGGAGAAATGCCGCCTTCATATTAAGATTGTCCTTTCGGCTGCTTTGCAAAACCATAATGGAAAACACATTCCCCGCCAGCCCGATAAGGGCTACGGGAAGCATAATTCCCGGCTGGATATCAACGGGATTGTTATACCTCTGAAAGGCTTCCACCACGATATACCCCCCGATAAACAGCAGGCCAAGGGCATTGACCAGGGCAATCAGCACTTCAAAACGCTTCAGGCCAAAGGTATACTTTCTTCCAGGCTCCCTTGCTGACACCTTCTGCCCGATATAACCCAGCACCAGGGAAAGGACATCAGACAGGTTATGTCCCGCATCGGATAGCAGGGCAAGACTTCCTGATAAAATACCACCGATATACTCCGCAACGGTAATAACAACATTGAACAGGATTACCCAGAAAAAACGGGCATTAGTACTTACACCACCTGAATGATTATGGCCGTGTGAATGAGAATGATCATGAGAATGCATTATCGTCGTCCGGTAACAAGATCATAGAGTCTTCCAAGGGAGTTGACATAGCCAAATTCATTGTCATACCAGAAGTTCAGGTCTACCATCGTATAGTACTCATCACCTCTTCTTGATGTCCGGTGATGGGTAAAGCTTTCATCGTATATGGTGGAATAAACGCTGCCAACTATATCGCTGCTGACAAGCTGCTGGTTGGAATATTTAAGAATATCAGGATACTTCTTTGAATACTCACTGAAAATCTGGTGAATATAGTCATTATCAAATTCACCCAGCACCGAGATATCCAGCACAACTATTGAGCCTGTATTGGTGGGCACCCGGATTGCTGAAGCCTGCGAGCCGATGCCAAGTTCACGTATCTCCGGGATCACCTCCAGCACCGCGTTTGCCGCCCCGGTTGACGTGGGGATAATGGTATTGATGATACTTCGCCGTTTCCGTGTATCTTTGTCTCCTGCCTTTGGCAGGGTATCAAGTACAGCCTGCGAATTAGTGGCCGCGTGTACAGTAGTTAACGAGTAGGAAACCAGTTTCTCACCAAAATGATCTACCAGTGCCTTTATAGGGGGGGCACAACAATTGGTAGTACACGACGCGTTGGATATAACATTATGTACCGCACCGTCATATTTCTCAAAGTTAACTCCGCCAACCAGTGTGATGGCGTCATCCGGCATCGGAGTACCTTTATCCTTTATCTTGAACGGGGCAGTTAGTATAACCTTTCGTGCCTGGTTCAAATGCCCCCGCAGCGAGTTTTCATCTTTTTTCACAGGGTCGGTCATATTACCGGTAGTATCGAACACAACTTCAACACCATGACGTGACCAGGGAATGTTCCCCGGTGTTCTGAACTCGGGATCGTTCAGCCAGGTTATCTTCACCCCGTTCATGTACAGGGTATCATTCTTTATTTCCACTGCCTGCTGGTTTTGGAATCCCCCGATGAACCTGGAATACGGCCCATATGTAGAATCATATTCGAAGTACATTGCAAGATCTTCAAGAGATTTACCAACTTCTCTCCCTGTTGAAACAACGATCTCATCATGCTGTTTCCTTGCCGAGAGAAACCATACAAGTAATTTACCTATTCTACCAATCCCCGCAACACCAACAGGTGCATCAGGTGATATCACCGCTGCCATAGATCTCCTCCATAATCATAAATCTCACCACAGAGGCACAGAGAGACAGAGAAATGATCAGTATTTTTTTACCGCAAAGGCGCAAAGGGCGCAGAGAAACGCAAAGAGGAAATATTTAAAAAATATAATATCTTTTTCTTTTCTTTGCGCTCTTCGCGTTCTTCGCGCCTTTGCGTTGATCTTTGTAGATACCACCTCTGTGCCTCTGTGGTGATATTCTTTTAGTATACACGTACATGGCTTAATAATATCGCAATACTTTTTCGCTGTCAAACACGCCTTTTTTTGGTTTCATGGTAACCAAGATATACATTTCCATTGTTTCCGTCGATAGTGAGGAAATCGCCTTCCCGTATTACCACTTTCCCTTTCTCCTGGGTTTCCCTGTTTATAACTGCCATACCGTCACGTTCATTCGTTTTCATGATGGAGAAATCACTGACACCAGCTTTTTCAAGACGCCGCATCTGCAATACGGCGTGAGATGTCATACCCCCGACGCTTGTTAAAATACCATCGGTTTTCTGCAAACCCACCACGTCCTCCGGGTTTGTTTCTGCCCTTATGAATATTAATCTTCCCCGGGGATAGCGCATTCTCAACGTGTCAATCCGGTCAAGGGAGAACACTGCTCTTCCTGATAACGCGCCGCCCGAGGCTGCCAGTCCCTGTCCGAGAAGATATTCTTTTAATTCCTCCGGGGTTTCCACCAGTTCTTCCGTTTCAAAAATATGGTGAGTCATACCCCTTACCTGTAGTACATACAGGACGTCATTCTCGAAAGTAAACTCGATCTCAACATCATTGTTCCAACGGTCCCTGATACGCTTTACCGCTTCAAATAATTTCTTATAATGCCCGGGATAGGTAGACTCAAGAGACGGGTATTGGGCCGACTGTGAATGTTTTCGTTTCTGTTCATCGCTTATGGGAAACACCCGTGCCACACCGCTTACAATATCGTGTCCCTGGGCCCGCGTCTTGTACTCTCCGAAAAGACTTATGTTTTCATATCCGAT
This sequence comes from uncultured Leptospiraceae bacterium, assembly GCA_964629365.1. GTDB lineage: Bacteria > Spirochaetota > UBA4802 > UBA4802 > UB4802 > M55B154. Next base: position 36,127 of record CAZVRB010000005.1, on the reverse strand, counting down.
ATACTTACTGTGTACCACGCCGGTAATGGATACCGGTGAAAGATTACCGAATACCATTCTCTGAACAACCACCGAGGTTCCCCATTCGTCGGAGATGTTGACAAATTTCCTGTAGTCACCGGCAAGCTGCGAATCCCATGATTTATACACGGCAACAATTGCATAAAAAAGCTGTTCGTAAGGATCCTTGGGGATTGAATACCCCTCCCTGTTGATGGCAAACCTGTATTTTTTTGTAAGAATCTCCATCTGCTTTCCGGACAATTGCTCCTTTAGCGGAACACCCGCTTCATCCTTAGCCTGTGATATCAAATCCTCGAACACCCACCTGTCCATATCGAAAAACGATATGGCAAAATCATGAATAAGCCTTCTGTAGCAGTCATAGGCAAACCATTCATCTAATCCAGTAAGTGTTTCAACAATTTCCTGGGTTATACCCACATTAGTTATTGTATCCATAACACCAGGCATGGAGAATACCGCACCGCTTCTCACTGACAAGAGCATTGGCTTGTGGGGATTACCGAAACGGTAATCGGTGAACTGATCGATATATTTTTTCAGCATGTATATGAGCTTACGTTTAAAACGGGGATTATCAATATTTCCATCTTTAACCCGCTTGTATAGATCAGCTGACAGTACAATTCCATCGGGTACATTGATGCCATCCATATTTGCGGCTATAACAAGCCCCTGGGCCTTGGCACCCGCCTCCCAGAGTGGAACGAACAGTTCGTCCATCCTCTCCGCTGATTCGCTTTTCCTGATTGGCTGCACAAGGTTTCCCCTGTGTGTACGACGATTCACCTTGTTAAGTACCACCTGGTCTTCAATATAACCGGTAACCTTTGCCAGGTGCAGCTTCAGCCGAAGCAGCAGGTTGTCCATCAGTTGCAGGAGTGGTGACTGCATTATCTGGTTTCTCATAAAACGATCAATGATCACTTCGGGATTATCCGGCTGATCGGGGGGAATAAAGTCGGCATGAATATTCTCAATACCGATATTTTTTACCGCCACCTTGCTGACAACTTTGAATGTATCGTTAAATGTATCCGATATCTCCCCATGAATATCCAGAAGACTTTTTACGATGTCCCTGAACTGGGTAAGTGTACAGTTTGGTGTATCAAGAAGGCTGGCAATAGAGCGCATCTCGTAATTGGCGATTCCGTCCACCTCGAATGATTGAATAAACAACTTGAATACCCTTTTCAGGTTCGTATATTGTACAGGTTCGTGGGGATAAATGTTTATTTTTTCAATAAGTGTTTCAAAAAGCCTCTGTCGTATGAGATTACAGTGAAAAAAGACTTTCAACGTGTCGAACTTTTTCTCCTTGTACGAGCCGTACATGGATGGTATTCCGAAAGCGATATGACGTTTAAATTCTATCGTGTCAACCGGCTCAAACACCTTATCAGAAAGAAGGACATCCCATTTCAGATGATACTGCTGCTCCAGCAGAACAGAAAGGGCGTAAAAAACATCATCACCACGCAATGCTTTAAAAAGATCATCCACGGGAGTAAACAAGTCTTCTTCCGCGTACAATTCAAGTTTCTCAACCGCCCGTACGTCGGAGAAATTGTACTTATCAAATATCATTCTATATATATGCAGAAATGTAATAAATCTCTCTACATTTACCTTCGAGACGTCAAGACGACTCACATTCTCAAACAGCTGTCGAAAATCATCGTCAGGAATTTCATATACGAAACGCCATATTTTTTTCCTGGAGGTATCTATGTCAAACATTCCAGCTATATGATGCAGCATCTTGGTCATCTCGGCGGGAAACCCTGTATTGAAATATTCGATGAAACAGCGTAACGCGTCTTCTTTCTCATCCGGGTCCATGTCCTTGAAATCATGGTTTTTCACCGCTTCGACAAAACGGTTTTTTTCCACCCTGCTTAAGAAATCCCAGAATTTTTCATGAACGAGCTCGGGGAAATCATGACGTATTTCCATATAGATACGCATGGCCACTGACTCATTGTCCAGGTTTATCAGGCGGTAGACGTGATCAAGGCTGGCGTATACCTCATCGGGAACAAGGCCTTCAAGTACTGTCTTGTCACCGATCATCCAGAACTCCATGACCCGCTGCAATAATATCACGGTGCGGCTGCTGGACTCAACATGCACCTGCTTGCGTATAAAGTGGATCATGTCATTCATCTGGTGATTTGTATCAATTCTTTCGGTAAACGTACGAATGTTGCCTGTGGCACCAATATCATGGTAGAACGCGGGAAACACGGCGGCCAGAGAAGTTATAAGGTAAAAGACTTTACCATAATCACTGTTAAGAAGTCTTGACACATCACGCTGGAAAACATCGGTGTCCTTTAAAAAGACACCCCCGAGTTTCAGGTTGGCAATCAGGCTGGCAGCAAGTTTTTTCATCAGCGGCGGATTCAACTCAATCAGTCTCATCCAGGTACGTATGTTCTCAAGGTGACTGGAGTTGACCATCACCGACCAGTCTGATGCAATACCGGTAAAACTGGGAAAGCAGAATCGTGACCTGACAAGCATGTCAACGAAGTGATCAACCAGGTATACTTTTTCGGTCTCAATTATTGTTTTACCCAGGTTGTATATTGCCGCAAAGGCGGAATAATAGTTTCCACCCCGTTCGATTTCTCTTAAGAGCTGTGGCAGCACAAGGTTTAACACCTGTCGTAAAAGATTTGTTTTATTCTTTCGGACAAGTATTGAACACACAGAGGCAACCGTGCGTGACATGAACAACTGCAGCTGTGAGTCATTACCCTGCTGTGACTTCTCGACAAGGTATGATAACAGGTTCAGGATGTATCTATCGTTTTTGATTACATCCTCTTCGATGAGATCCCTGCTGATAACACATATTCTCTCCCAGGTTTTCGCGTTATGGGTAAAATCGATTATGTTTTTGAACGACTCAAGTTGCCCTCGTGGATTACTCCCTCCCTGGTTTTCAAGTGACTGAAGACTATCTTCATATTGTGTTTGTGAGACACTGTATAAAAGCTTTCGTAAAACATCCCGGTCATCTTTCGGCTCACTTTCATCATGACGCCAGATTTCCTTCAATTTTTCAAATTCATCATTTTTAATCACTACTGCATTTCTAACATAAATTCCATATTGTAGTATCAGAAGTTTTAAAAGCCTGTATGCGATTTCACTGTAATCATCATCCCTCTCAAGTAAAAGTTCTGCGCAGTTGAGTATTCTCTCATTTACACCCTCGAGAAAAAAACCATCTTTGCTGTCTTCTTCAAGAATTTCACAAAACTCAATTGCCGCGTGATCAAAATACGTGGTGGTTTCACTTAAAGCAGTTTCACCAGATATATCCTTCCGGATGAGAAATATATACCGGTCAAAAAAAGTATCTGCCGCACGTAATGTGGATCCCCTTTTTCTCTGGGTTGCTTCTGCGAGATAGTGAAATAATACAGGCAACACGGTGCTGCTGTATTCCTCGAGTTCGTATATATAATCATACAGGTAGGAACGTAGACCAGAAACCATATATTTCCAGTCAATATTTGGGTGGGTCATCTCTGACACCAGGTTCTCAACCTTTTTCCTGGCACCCACCTTGTCCTTTACTGGAAGTATAATATTATGTACGTCATATACATCTTGATCTATCATTTGATATAGTCCAAAATAAATCTCATTATCACATATTTCATGAGAATTTACTGTTTTGTGTATATTTAATATTAAACGTATTCACGCGGGGGTGGATTGTCAACGAATTTTGAACTGTTATAATACACAAGAGGCAGCCTTTAGGCTGCCTCTTGTATGTGTGAGATCGGCTTCGGATTCTAAATCGATGGCCTGTATACTTCTAATCTATGTAATCCTGAAGAAATGAATACTTCTGTTTGATTTTTGACATGGCACGGGCTTCAATCTGGCGAACTGTTTCTGCCGAGATGCCGAATTCGTTTCCCACTTCTTTAAGGGTTACCGGTTCTTCATCTTCAAAGCCAAATCTTTTTTTAAGTATTTGTTTCTCGTTATCCATGAGAGATTCCATGGCATGTTCAAGTTCTTCTTTAAGATCTCTCTTGTAAATACCCATGTCAGGTGACTGAAATTTCTCATCACTCACCACTTCATACAGGTTGAATTCATCGTCATTCAACGGGTATTCAAGTGATATTGTTGGCTGAAATACTTCCATTATATCAGACACGCTTTTTTCTTCAATACCCAGCATATCAGCTATTTCTTTATGGCTTGGTTCCTTACCAAGTGAATTGACAAGTGAATCCTGTGCTCTCTTTATTTTTTTAAATAGATCGCCTTTTCGTATGGGTACCCGTATCGTTCTGCTTCTCTTGGCAATAAATCGGGTAATATAATGCTTAATCCAGTAGGATGCATACGTTGAAAATCTGCAACCCATAGTGTAGTCGAACTTTTCAGCTGCACGGATAAGCCCCAGGTTTCCCTCCTGTATAAGGTCAATCAAAGATGGTTCAAGACTTGTATAGTTTTTTGCAATCTTAACAACCAGCCTCAAGTTTGCATTTATTAGTTTTTCCTTGGACTTCTCATCACCCTCACATTTTGCTTTTGCCAGGGTAACTTCCTCTTCACTTGTAAGGAGGTTCACTTCATTAATAGAACTGAAATAATTTGTCATGGAAATGTCGTCTGCGTCAGAATACCTTCTCATAATTGCCTCCTTCTCTTGTAACACTTACTTATATAATAAGCAATATTCATACCAATTGGGATTATTTCATTTATATTTTTTCCCGGGATTGTGTGAATAGCAGATAATACATTGTATAAATGGCTAATTAGTATGTCGCCTGATGACTTACATCTTAACAAATGTATTGTACATCTTCGCGGTCACCTGTGTAAAATACAATAATAATTAATAAACGTCAACCATATTCAATAATATTTTACTAATACCCGGAATTTTTGTTACACATGTGTAGATATTACACAGAGCAGTGGCAGCAGTATGTGTAATATTTGCACACTATACTTCATCCTCCGCCTGGGGAACCTGCCCCGTGCACTATTAATAAATCAGAGCAGGTACGATGCACCTGCCCTGAGGGATCAATGTCTTATGAAATGCCCGGTTATTACTTGATATTGTATTTCTTTTTGAACTTTTCAACCCGGCCTGTACTGTCAACAATCTTCTGTTTCTTCGTGTAAAAAGGATGACAGTTCGAGCATACTTCCACATGCAGATCTTTTGAAGTAGACCTGGTCTTAATCTCGTTCCCACATGCACATTTTATAGTAGTTTCAGAATATTCAGGGTGAATGTCTTTTTTCATTTTATACTCCTCGTGCTATTCGTTTCATCAGTTCACAATTTAAATCTTTTACTATCAATATACAAAAATTATGTATTCATGGCTTTAAAAAATGCCCTGTTGTTTTTTGTGGCCCGCATCTTGTCAATAAGAAGCTCCATTGCCTCTGTGGAACTCATTGATGCGATTACCTTACGTAATACCCACAACTTGTTAAGCTCCTCTTTGTCAAGCAATAATTCCTCTTTTCGCGTGCCGGACTTGTTGACATCTATTGCGGGGAAAATTCTTCTGTCAGCCAACTTGCGATCCAGGTGTATTTCACAGTTACCGGTACCTTTGAATTCTTCAAAAATTACCTCGTCCATTCTGCTGCCTGTATCGATCAGTGCCGTGGCCAGAATAGTAAGACTTCCACCCTCTTCAATGTTACGGGCCGCGCCGAAAAATCTTTTCGGTTTATGCAGGGCATTTGAATCAACACCACCTGAAAGAATTTTTCCACTGGTGGGAACAACCTGGTTATATGCCCTTGCAAGCCTGGTAATTGAGTCGAGAAGTATTACCACGTCCTTTTTATGTTCAACCAGCCTTTTGGCTTTTTCCAGCACCATTTCAACCACCTGAACATGCCTGGTTGCAGGTTCATCAAAAGTTGAAGACACCACCTCGCCCCGTACCGATCGTTCCATGTCGGTAACCTCTTCAGGACGCTCATCAATAAGCAGCACTATGAGGTAAATGTCCGGATTATTAGTAGTAATAGCATTCGCCACCTTCTGTATACGATGGTTTTACCGGTTCTTGGTGGTGCGACGATCAGGGCCCTCTGTCCAAGTCCGATAGGGGTGATTATATTTACTATCCTCATGTCAACGTCTTCGGTAATTGTCTCCAGGTTTAACCGCTCTTCTGGATACAACGGGGTGAGGTTGTCAAAGAGTACCCTGTTTTGCAGATTTTCAGGATTTTCGAAGTTTACGGCTTCAACCCTTAAAAGCGCAAAGAACCTCTCGTTATCCTTTGGAGGACGAATCTGACCGGTAACGGTATCACCTGTTCGAAGGCCAAAAAGCCTTATCTGCGATGGAGACACGTAGATATCATCCGGACCCGGCAGGTAATTATAATTAGGAGAGCGCAGAAAACCATATCCATCATTGAGTATCTCGAGTACACCACTTGAGAATATCAGGCCGTTCCTTTCGGTCTGGGTTTTCAGTATCTCAAAAATGAGATCCTGTTTCTTCAGCCCCGATACCCCGTCAAGTCCGATTGTCTTTGCAACCTGGATCAACTCGCTGATAGTGTTATTCTTCAACTCGGCAAGATCCAGTCGATTACCACTCATGTTCTCTTTAATAATTTTATCCCCGTTTGGGGTGCTTGTCCCGGTAGTTCCACCACTGCCATTACCGGCACGTTTGCCACCCTGTCCTGTTTTCCGGCTGACGGGCCTGGTTGTATTCTTGTTTTCAGTTCCGGACTCATTCATCTCATTACTCATAGTGCACCTTTAATTTACTTTTATTTATTGGTACGCGATACACGTACCTGGAGATTTCTCCCGGCATGTTCCACAATACTCTTTTCGTAGCATCAGGCATCTGTTTTCAACATTATGGGCCGGGTCATTTCATTATTATTTAATTGCTCATATTATTCTGAAGGGTTGAATGATCTTGCTTATTAACTATATCAATTCCGATTTTCAAATTAAAACTACACACGAAGGGTGTGCGTATACCTCTCTGGAAGCTTTTTGTATTATTATATTGTAAATAAAACTATATACTCTTTAGGAAGATGACGGGTTGCTATATCCCTTAAACCTTTTTTTAAAAATCATGAATGTTTAAATACACTAGTCTATATCGATTATTCATTCGAGGCAAGGAGGCATACAGTTAACATTGTAACCTATTAATACCAATATACCCAGTAATCATTTTAAGTCAAGAAAAATATACAGAACAGCTACCCTTTGAAATTAGATATTAGCATCAAGTGGAAATAATTCCATTTTTTATCTACGATTACTAAAAGTTTTCGTCACTGTTCGTTGATATCAATAGCATGTTTTTTAAACTTTTTCGAAAGGGTACTTCTGGATACCTGCAGCATATCTGCCGCGGTAGTGGTATTTCCATTGTTATGCTTGATAGCCTCAACGATTACATGCCTCTCAACGGAATCCAGGATATCTTTCAGGGATTCAACCCCACTCTGAATCCCGGGAAGCAGCACGTCCCCCTTTCTGTTGATGTCATTGTCACAATAATACAGGTAACCTACTTTCCTGTCACTGCTTACCATTGGTATCTTTTCATAGTATATAGCAAGGTCAAGGTTATAAAAATAATGGGCATCATCCTGTGCATAACGGGTAAATATCTCGTTTTTCTCAGGATCAGCCAGGGTCTTTTCGACTAACTGGACATCAACATCATCTTTACCACTGCCATCATATAATTTTTCAAAATAACTGTTATAGAAAATAGTTTTTCCTCTTTCGTTTACCGCGTATAATGCCCTGGGAATGTGTTCAAGTATCAGGTAGATCATCCATTCCAGCACCTGGGCTTCCTTCTGTGAATCCATTTCACCCGTGCTTTCCTCAACTACATGTCCCCGCTCACAAGCTGAAAAAAGCTCGATCCTGCTCCATCTTCCCTGTACCTCTCCAAAAAGGTTGATTACCATGAACTCTTTCGCGTTGCCTACAAGGGGGAGAAGCTCATCCAGCGACATTTTTTTTGCCAGTCGCTGAATCAGTTCATCTATTTTCTGATTTGACGAATGAGCAATATCGCTTAATTCCCTGATCACTTCATCTTTTTTCAACACACCAAGCAGGATTCCCCTTTTTGAAACAACCGGCATAAGTGGAATATTGTGAGAATAGAATATTCTAACCAGGTCTTCTGGTTTTTTCCCCGCAGGGTCGTATGGGTTTTGTTCAATTTTCTTTAAAGAATCGTCAGGTAGTTTTTTCTCATTCTCGCCCATCTAAATACCCAGAACATCAAACATTGAGTAGAGGCCAGGCTCCTGTTTGGCAATAAACTCTGCACCTCTTACCGCGCCACTTGCAAACGTATTTCGGCTTGTTGCTTTATGAGTGAGTTCTATACGTTCTCCCATTCCCGCGTAATACACGGTATGTTCTCCAACGATATCGCCACCACGCATTGTCATGACCCCTATCTCGTTACTGCTTCTTTCACCGGTCATCCCTTCCCTGCCATGTTTTTCATCAGCAGACGCAAGAGAAGGATTTGCCTTTTTGATTATATCAATAAGCTTTCGCGCAGTTCCCGACGGTGCATCCTTTTTAAAGCGATGATGCGCTTCAAAAAGCTCAACGTCATATCCTTCATCGAGGATCCCGGATACCAGTTCGGTTAACTTGAACAGAAGGTTGACCCCCACAGACATGTTTGGCGAGAAGAGAATCGGAATAGACCCGGCAGCATCTTCAATTTCAGCAACCTGGTTTTTACCTAAACCTGTGGTTCCTATCACAAGCGGTATAGACGCTGCCACCGCAACCGGCAAAAGGGACATTGTTCCCTCTGTTGATGAAAAATCGATTATCGCTTCAGTTCCCGACAATTCCGTTTCATGAAGAGGCGAAACCAGAACACCCAGGGATTGTCCACCTGAAAGCATACCCGCGTCACTACCTGAGAGTGGCGATCCCGGCGCCTCGATAGCGCAGGAAAGGGTATGCTCCCTGTGCAGCAGTGTTTCAAGGAGGGCTGCCCCCATTCGTCCGCCAATACCCATGAGTCCAACTTTCATATATTCAACCCGTACTCCCGAAGTGCTTTTTGCAGTTTCGGCCTGTATTCATCTGAAAGGCTGGTTAACGGCAATCGCATTTCTGGATCGCAAAAGCCAGACATTGCCATGGCAGCCTTGATTGGTATAGGATTAGTCTCGAAGAACATGGCCCGGCAAAGCGGCAGTATCTTGTAAAACCGTGATCTTGCTTCTGACAGGTTTCCCTCTTCATAAAGGGTCACAATTTTCTTTATATCAGCTGGAAGAAGGTTTGATAAAACTGAAACGATTCCCCTGCCGCCGATACTCAAAAGAGGCAACAGCATGTTATCATCGCCGGAAAGAAGGGTCAGCCTGTCACCACAGAGTTCCACAACCCTCATCATCTGGTTAATGTCGCCAGAGGCCTCTTTGATTGCCACCACGTTGTCTGCCCTGTCCAGCAGCCTTGCAACGCTTTCAGGTAAAAAGTTAATCCCGGTTCTTCCTGGTATATTATACAGTATGATCGGGATGGATACCGACTTTGCCACGGCATCAAAATGCTCGATCAAACCATGCTGGGGCGGCTTATTATAGTAAGGGTTAACCTGCAATAACGCGTCTACCCCTGATTTCTCTGCAGACTGGGACAACGATATGGCTTCGGCGGTTGAGTTGGAACCCGTTCCAGCCACTACTTTCACCCGACCGTTAACCATCTCTACCACCCTGGCGATAAGCTCTTTATGCTTGTCATGAGAGAGAGTAGGCGATTCACCGGTTGTTCCCATGGGGACAACCCCGTCCACACCACCTGCCACCTGGTGTTCAATTATTTTCTCCAGTGAATCGTAATCAATATTTCCGTTTTTAAACGGTGTTATAAGCGCAGTGTGTACTCCGGAAAACATGGCATTATCCTGTTTTTCGCAAAATTAGATAGTAATTATCAAAGTATTATTCAATTATGAATGGTTTTTGTCAAGTTTGATTAGTGGAAAAGAAAAAAACATGCATACAAAAAACTAACCCAGGGGTTCAACCATCTCCATAAGCCTGGTATGAAAATATTTATTATCAAAAACCCCTTCCTCGAAATCTGCATCGAACATGTACAAAATCAGTACACGATCAGCCTTAAGGTAAGCAACATCGGCCGGATAGGCATAGGCCTTAACCGCGTCTTCTTCTACTACCACCATCAGCTTTACCTTTTCACCCTTCTTCAAGACCAGGTCGTTAACCTTAACATCCTGTTTCATCCTGTATAAACCTTCCTGGTATTTATCCAGAGATGCGGCCTGTTCGTCCTCGATAAAGGTGGCGCATGACAGCACCAGGGTTAAGATCATGAGAACCGATGCTGCTGAAATATTTTTTTTTGAACGCATAATTGCTTTCCTGTACCTGTTTTTATTCGCCCGCATTCACTGAAAACACATGGAACATCGGAAGGATGACTGTACCGGTATTAACGTAACCTAAAGGTGTCAAGTAGTATTTATGTTAGTATTTCTACCACAATACAACTGCCCGTGCAAGTCCCATTTAGTGTTTTTTCATATAAACAGCCCGGCTTCATTCTGCATTAAATCATGACTTATGATAGGCGATTGACTCTCCTGATGCGATAAGCGTATCATTAACCCCTCGCACCTCGATGCGCCAGGTGCTGATCTTTCTGCCTGTATGAACCGGCATCGCCTCGGCAAATATTTTTTCACCATCCGATGCACCCGCCAGGTAGTTCAACGTCATAGAAAGGGCAATGCCAAGAGAACCCATGGAATTGCATGCCACGGCAAAAGCCTGGTCAGCAACAGCATGAATAATTGACCCGTGGGCCCTTTCCACCGCGTTTAAATACTCCGGTTTAACTGTAACCGAGCATCGGGCATACCCTTCTTTTGCTTCATCAACATTTATACCAAGAAACACGGCCATGGGATCTTTGCCAACAATATCCCTGGCATACTCAAGTGGATTATCTACCATGTTACTCATAACGTATACATCTCCCGGTTGTCCTCCCTGGGGGTTGACAACTTGCCGGATTCATCAAGAATCTGATTTCTGTATTTTATTACTGAAATAACTTCCTGGGTTTCCACCCTGTTGATGGATTCCAACTGCTTGATATTCCGCAGAAATTTTCTATATTCGTCATAGTCATCACAGATAACTTCGGCCACATACGAATGATCTCCCTGTATGTGCACAAGTGATGATACCCGCTGGCTGTTTTGTGCCATCTCAATGAGCTGCTCGTCCCGATGGGGCACGTCTACCAGGATGAAAAAGTGATAGGCATTATCCATCTCCATGTAATCAGAGAGTGAAAAATCCGACTTGTTCTTATTTATTTCGATGATTTTCTGTGTCTTGATGGCGGTCACCGCGGGGACCCCTGAAGAAAGCTTGATGGATTTCATGTGTTCAATCCACTTTTCCAGTTCTGCCTTTGAATCGAAATTTGCATCAATCAGGTAACTGTATCCACCCATGATATGAAACACCGATATGACGTTGCTGTTGAACTTCAATATATCAACAACATCACTGCTTTCACCCCAGTTCTGAATATATACAACGGCTTGAAGTATATTAGAATTCATTGTATCCTCCATTAATTATTGTCTTGTACGATTAAGTCTTCAATAGTAATATACAGGAATAAAATCAAAACTGTACAGCTATAATTTCATTCGTCAAGAATATTACACGTGACGTGTACCCGCTATTTGCGAAACTGCTCACGGGGAGGGTTGTAATACCCCAGTGTTATCCCCGGGTATTCTTTCTTTATCATATCCAGCATGGTACGAATACCAAGCGGGGTGTCCTCCACAAAACCGATGGCGTCGAAATAATAATCAGGATCTATGTTCAAGTTCCTGGTTTGGATCATGTGAACGGGGTAGCTGTCCAGAAGGGTAAAGAGCGCATCAACCTCGCTTTCCATGTCCGTAAAACCCGGCATAAAGAACAGGTTCAGCGAAACGAACAAACCTGAATCGAGGGACAACCGTATACTTTGCAGCACATCCCCATAGGAATACCCCTGTGGACGGTAATACGCGTTATAGTATTTCTCACCTGGTGAATTAAGACTTATCCTTACCGACTGCAGGCCTGCCTTGATCATCCCATCAAGTCCACCTGGCAAAGAACCATTTGTATTAAGATGAATAGTACCCCTGTCGGTTTTATCACGTACCATTTCAATGGCGGCGGACAGGTCTTTTGCCCGGAGAAGCGGCTCTCCCTCGCATCCCTGCCCGAAACTCAGAACCGACTCATCAACAATCCCGGCATGGTGCAGCATCACCTCTGCGATCTCTTCGGGAGTGGGTGCCATCTTTAACCGGTACTGGGAGGCATGCACACCGTCCTCTTCCTGAAATGAAAGACAGCCCGCGCACCTTGCATTACACGATGGTGTGGTGGGCACCGGTGCCTCGTACCTGCTGAGAAAAAAATTCCTGGCGCACAAACACCTGTATTCCGTGGCACAATGCTCAAGCTGCCGCACAAGACGATTTTCAGGGTACATCTTGCGCAACTGCACCGCGGCCTTCTTCAGCTCTTTTTCATTTTCATGTATCTCGGGATCAGAACGGGGATCTTCATCTATTCGAAGGGCGGGCACCATGAATTGGCCATCCTCATAGACTACCCCGGAATATGCCCACAGGGGCAGCGATGGTGACCCTTCCTGCAGCCGGCTGGCTGGCAGGTATGTGCGCAGATAGCCTGAACTGAGAAAGGCCGACGCCGCCCATACCTGTTCATGGTCGACCTCGTCAATAATTTCAGGTTCGCCTGTTATGCCGTCATAGAACACCGGGTAACGTCCCGGCATGGAAAACAGCAGGCTGCCGTATGGAAGAGGAATGAGCTCCTCATCCTGCACAGGAACTACCCGGTTTCCCGTTCTAAAAGCGGGAACATGACCGGGAAGGTCAAATACATTACCATGTGTGTCACAATAAACAGGATTCATTTAATCAGCCTTTTAATATATCACGTGTCAGGCGGCTTCGTTTACGGTTCATCTTTTTCTCCAGGTGCCTGAGTCGTGTTGAAAGTTGTTTCTGTAATTTTTCGAGGCGGCGGTATTCGGGGATCTTTCTTATTTCCTGGCTGACCTTTCCGGCAGCCATCATGTTTTTTTTCACCTCAAGACGCTGTGCGCGAATTTTTCGCCAGGTATCACGCTTTTCAAGAATCTCGTCTTCCATGTCCATAGATTATCAGCCGCCCCCTACAAACCGGGCTATCTCAAGTACGTCACCTTCCTGGAGTTCCAGTGTATCATACTGGGTTTTTTCTACTATTGAGCCATTCCGCTCAACCATTATTTTCTCAGGATCAAACCTGTACAGTTTCAAAAGGTCTGACACCGTTGTTTTAATAAATTCAATATCCCTTCCATTCACCCGAATCTTCATCTCCAACCCCATTCATAAAGAATTATTGCGGGAATCACAATAGCCGCGGTTTCCGCCCTGAACTGCGAAATGCCGGTATGCAATACATTCCAATTAAAACCCCTCGCAATTTCAACCTCTTTTCCAGAAAAACCGCCCTCGGGCCCTATGATAATGGTAACCTCGGAAGGAGGCGGTGTTTCTTTTAAAAAAGTGCGTAGATCATTACTCTTTGGATCAGCATGGGCCAGGATGTTACATCCGTCATAGCCGCACTTAACCAACTCCCCGTATGATTCGACATCTCGGATAACGGGCATTGTCTGGCGAAGGGACTGCTTCGAAGCCTCATGTGCTATACGCTGCCAGCGTTCTGTTTTCTTTTGGATGTTGTCACCAAATTCAGGGATTGTTCGCTCGGTGGTGACAGGAATAATCTCTGACACACCTGTTTCAACAGCCTTTTGTATTACCAGGTCAAATTTTTTGCCCTTTAATACTGCTACAGCAAGCCGCAGGTTGAAACTGTTTTCTACAGGTTCTGAACGGGAAAGTACGGTGCATTTAATGGTTTCATCCCCAACGCTGCTCACTTTTGTCTCATACAGCCTTCCCCGTTCATCTCTAAACTGCAGCCTGTCACCGGGTTTTACCCGTCTTACCCGCAGCAGGTGATGGAGATCGTCTCCCTGCACGTTAAACTGCCGGTCAACGATTCTTCTTTCGTCAATAAAGAACTGGGGCATGCTCAATTCTCTCCAAGCTTTTGGGGCCTGAATATTTTTTTATCAAATTGCGCGTCTTCATCTATTCCAAAAATTTCGAATATGGTTACAGTGCCGGTTTTGATGTTCAGCATATCATAGCGCACGGGAAATTTTCTATTCTTCCGTTCAGCAATCTTTGCAATGGACATGGTTTTGAATATGACCATGTCGTTATCGTGATAATCCACCCGAAGAGGGATATATTCCTCACGGGACACGTACAACGTAAGAACCCCGTATCTTCCGGATTTCAGCAGGGGTTCACATTTTAATCGCAGCGCGTCTTGTCCCTTGATATAGACCTCCCCGTCGATGGCCGCGGTATAGTTACTCTGAAGGTCAGCATTGGAAAGATCCACGTAGTAAAAATTTGTATTCATTATGGGGTCATACCTGTCAACACTCATCTTATGATACAATTGACGGGATAGCACGTTATACATCCAGATATCCTCACCGCTGAGGGTATATAACACCTTTTGTTCTTCACCCCGCGAGGATGTTTCCATCTTGAAAAGAAAATTTGAATCACTGATAAACCCTTTCAGCTCTATCCGCCTTGTTGCCCCGTCAGGAGTTATGTGCAGAAATGCACCCTTGAGAATTCCCTCGGGATAGGCCAGCATAGCGTCTACCCTGGCAAGAATTTCCTGCGCGGTCAGTTCTACGTCCCTTTCATCCTGTGCCATAACCCCTGGCGAATTATACAGTATTATTGCCAGTACTACCAGGAATACAGCGGTTATCTTGTTACACATATATTTCATTTAAACACTTTTCACACAATATTTCCTACGGCCGGGTTTTTGATATGATCTTTACGGCTCAGAGATATAATACCGGTCTTCGTGGTCAGAATCAATATCCGGTCGCAGTTTTCTCGCGTCATGAAGGTACACATGCACCATGTTTTTCTGAGGACTGGATGTGTTCACGTGAAGCAACACCCGGATACATTTCCCCACCGATCCGGGAACCGGTATCTCTCTTCCACACATGAGCGGAGTATACAACCAGCCCATCTCTCTTGCGGCAACAGCTGGAAATTCGGCGTCGAGGTCATCTGTTACGGTAAACACTACCGAGGCAACATCTTCAACAGCGAACCCGTTCTTCTTTATAATTATCTCCAGCAACTCCCTGGTTTTCTGTATCATTTCAGCCGAATCATTTTTTTCCACTGTTGTGGCACCACGAATTCCTCTTACTGTCATGGGTTTACTCCTTTGTTTCTTCAATTGATGCACCGGCCTGGCGCATAAGTTCAGGGAAGGTGGGAAAGGTCACGGCGACAGATTCAGCGGTGTCGATGACAGTATCCCCGTCCGCCCCCAATGCCGCTACTGCCAGTGCCATTACTACCCGGTGATCATGATGCCCGTCTACCTGCGCCCCTCTTAGCCTGCTTCCCCTGATTACCAGGCCGTCTTCGAGCTCTTCTATATCCGCCCCCATCCGGGACAGCTCACGGTGCATTACCGCGATACGATCGGTTTCTTTCAGCCGTGCCTGGGGAACACGGGTAAGCCGTGTTTCACCATCGGCGAAACACGCCACCACCGACAGGGCGGGCAGGGCATCGGGTATGGCGTTCAGGTCGAAGGTGCCCCCCTTTAAGCTGCCTCCTGATATGACAATGGATTGTTTCTTTTTTTCAACAACGGCCCCCATCTTTTCAAGTATATTGACAACCTCCTTGTCGCCCTGGCTGTCCTTGAAATCCAGGCCATGCAATTCAAGGGTGCTGCCGGTGACAGCTGCTGCTGCCAGAAAGAATGTTGCCGATGAAAAGTCAGCGGGTATCTGCCGGCTGAATCCCCTGAATGTCTGGCGGCCGGGAATAAAAAATTCTTTCATCTTGTTATTGCTGTACTGGATATTCAGTAACTCAAGCCAGTCAAGGGTCATGGTGACATAGGGTGCCTCGTTTAACAGGGGCACCAGGATATTGGTATCCCCCATGGCACCGGGAGCTGTCAGCAGCAGTGATGACAGGTACTGGGAAGTAACTGCTTCCACGCTGGTGGTTCCCCCCGTCATTCTTCCCTGTATAACCAGGGGTGGTTTTCCGTTGTCCCTGCTTGAGAAGGCCTGTGCACCCAGGTCGTTGATGGCACGAAGTAATCCGTCTGCCGGCCTGTTGCGGATCTGGCTGTCACCGGTGAATATGGTGGTACCCTTTACCAGCGAGGCCACCCCTATACCGAAGTAGAGAGAGGTGCCCGAGTTACCCACATCAACCACGTTATCGGGAACAAGCAGGTCTTTTCCCCGTCCTACTATAAGCCAGCGGTCTTTTTTTTCGGTGACCTTCGCCCCGTATTGACTTATCATATCCAGGCATGAACGGGTATCCGATGAATGAAGGGGTGCGATGATCTCGGAGTTTCCCTCTGAAAGCAGGGCGCATACCAGCGCGCGTATTGTATGTGACTTGGAACCGGGAATATCAACCCTTCCCGACAAAGGGGATTTTCTCACAATATATTTCATTTTTTATCAACCTTTTCGCAAGAGGGTGCAATTGTGAGAAAGTAAAGAATGTTTTGTCAATATTTTTTATTCTTCCGGGGCAATTAGGACAGATGAAACCAGTTCAGTGAAATTATCCCGGGGAAGTATAACGAAACGATACATCTGTCCCGGGGTGAATTTCGGGTTATACCACACCGTTTTGTAAAGGGCCATTCCCTTACCCTCCTCATCAACACATTCAACGGAGATATCGCCGCAATCATCATCAATGGGAATTCCCTGCAATTTCAGTGTGGTCCAGCGTGCCCCATCACTGCTTGTTTCAACCCGTACCAGCGGCTGGTGAAACCGGATATTGGCGGGTGCCGTGTCCAGCCAGGTGAACTCCACCATGCTGCCTGCATCGTCATCGTTGTGTACTATTCGCGGCGGGGTCTGTTCTTTTCGTTCGCCCCTGCTTCGGGCGGGTTCCGGCCAGAAAGAGGTCGCCTGCTGCTCAAACTCCCAGCCATCTGGCATATTTACTGGTGTATCGTTAAATGATGATACAATCTTTTCTGCATGTGCTTTCAGGAAGGGAACTGTTTGCGGCCCATACAGGGTATGCCCCCCCTCGTAATGCTGGGCACTGTATTCACCGGGTGCGGTGGCATACCCGAACATGCCGTTTGCACAGCTTATAACGGCAAAGGCGGCATCACTTTTTCCTGTAACAGCGGCGCATCTCTTCTGAATGCTTCTGCCGGCGTGACAGGTTACTTCAAAAGGCATAGGCAGCAGGTACAGTGAATCAAGCTGCATTACCTGGAAAAACATCACGTGTGGAAAATCATCACGGGGAAGGATCAGTGACTGCATAGGACCACCGGCATACCGCTTGTGTCCCTGGCAGCCACCGGTGAATATCCACCTGGCAGATCCCCATCCCTCGCGGAATAAGGGCAGCCACTTCAAAACGGGTGTTGCCCCGTCCTCGGTGCTGCCCACGGTGAGTGATGCTCCCACAACCGGTCTCTGACAAAGGGCTATACCATCTATTGCCCCATCCCGGTATACGTCCACCTCTTGTGCCGTTGCCCTTATTTTCACATCCCCGGTCAAACTCTTTCCAAGACGCTCAAACAGGGCAAAGGCCCTGGTGCCAATCATCAACCCCAGGCGTTTTGCCTCTGAAAAGCCCCGCTGTTTTCGGTTATACAGTGGTGAATTGTCGGCATGGGTGGCGTTCACCAGGGCACAGACAGGATCTTTCGTGCCGAAGGTTTTACTCATCGACCATTCAACCTGTCGTTCGGCCCAGCCGAACACGTCACCGTTGTAGAGCCTGTTTTCTGGTGGAATTATGGTGCCATGAAGGGAAAAGCTGCAAAGGGTTCCGGCGGGTTTATAAGTACCTTCCGGGGTAATACAGTCAATTCTTACCATGTGCATTGTGGTGTTCACTGCTTCTTCTGCTGATATCTTTTGCCTTTCATCTTCATCGAAGTTTTTCATGTACGCGTCAATACTTCTGTTCCAGGAGGCTCCTTTTATGTTTACCGATCCGGTTGCTATTTTGGCAGGCTTACGCCCGCGGTAGGCCTGTATAACGGCCTGTGCCATGCGGCGTGAAAGAAAGTCGAAAAACTCGGGGTCAAACCCCGAACTGCACGAGGCAAACCGGTTGTAAAATTTACTGGCATAGTAGTTACCGGGCCCTGAATGGGTATGGGTGCCCGCTATCATCAGTCGGGTGAGGTCAACGTCGGTATTGTCAGCTATAAGCTCTGCAACCCGGTGATGCAGCATGCGGGATCCAAACAACAGGTCACACTGCACGATGGCAACCCCTTGCTGCCCTGCTCCACGAAGGTATATGGCCCGGGCATACAGGCGATGACGAAACCCCGCTCCCCTGTTCCCCAGTGATGAATACCCGGCCAGGGGCATTCCCGGTGGCGGTGTTATATCTGTTTTGGCAATACCCGCCAGCAATGACGAATTCTTTTCTGATTTCAGCGGCTCTTTTCGTTCAATACGAACCGTCACCTGCCGGGCACTGCCGCATGCCACCAGCATAAGTGATACTGTTATAATTGCCGTTGCCAGGATTGATTTTCTATTCACTATATATCACTCCATTGATCTTCATCACACTATACCCCATACAGAATGAGCTGTCACTCATATTGTCAAGTGTTTTCTTAAAAGGATTTACCACAGAGGCGCAGAGGTAATTCTTTTTTGAAAAACAACAATAACTTTTTTTACTTGTGTAAATTTTACTGCGCTTCACAATGGACAGATACTCGATGTAAATAATTATCGCATTTATCATACTAATACACTCCATGGAGGCCTTTTTATGATCGAACGGAAAATTGAAGACAACGTGTGTATTCTTACACTGAATGACGGCAAGACCAATGCCCTTACCGACACCGTGGTAAAGGACCTGGGGAAGTACGTGAAAGAAGCCGAAGCAGATGACTCTGTAAAGGGCATCATTCTTACCGGTGAAGGCAAATTCTTCTCATCCGGTTTTGACCTTCCCATGTTTCTCAGTTTCAAGGACCATGCCGAAGTGTGCGCCTTTTTTGATTTCGAAGAAGAGATACTGATGGACCTTTTCATGTGCGAAAAACCGGTTATTGCCGCCTTAAACGGCCATACCGTTGCCGGCGGCATGATCCTTGCCATGGCCTGCGATTACAGGATCATCAAGAATCACCCCAAGATCAAGGTTGGGATGAGCGAGATCAAGATCGGTTTGCCCCTCTCTATTGCCCAGTATAACGTTGTCCGTTTCGGGCTGGACAGCGACAAGAAGTTCAGGGACGTAATGTTTTTCGGCCTGATGGCGGGTGTTGAACAGGCAAAAGAAATGGAAATGATCGACGAGATCGTTGAAGAAGACAAGCTGATAGAGCAGGCAAAGAACATGATCAATCTCTTCAAGAACAACCCGGGCAACGCCTTTACACCGTTAAAGCTCTGTGTTCGACGACCTTTCGCCGAACGGATGCGAAAAGAACTGGACGAAGGCTCATGGAAAGAAGGACTGAAATGCTTCTTTGAGGATGACGTAAGAAAGACACTGGAATTCGTGCAGTCTGCCATGTCAAAGTAGGGACCACAGAGACACAGAGGTACAGAGAGCCAGGGAAATGATTAGTATGTTTTTACCGCAAAGGGCGCAGAGAATCGCAAAGACGGAATTATATAGAACAAGGGGCTTAAGCCCCTTGTTCTTCATGAATAAAAGCAGTTCTTCTTTGCGCCCTTCGCGTACTTCGTGTCTTTGCGGTAATCTTTTAAGGTACCTCTGTCTCTCTATGCCTCCGTGGTGAATCCTTACACGTAAAAAAACGCTTGACTTGCGGCTGTTGCGGAAACGACTATATATACCAGTATACGTAAAAAGTTCCAGAAATGAGGAAACACATGAAGGTTATTGAAGGCAAACTTGATGCCTCCGGGCTGAAAATAGCCATTGTTATATCCCGGTTTAATGAATTTATCACACAGAAACTCCTGGGTGGTGCTGTTGACTGCCTGAGAAGAAATAACGCGGTAGAAGATGACATCACCGTGGCGTGGGTACCCGGCGCATTCGAGATTCCCGCCATAACCCGTAAACTTGTAGAATCGGGAAAATATGATGCCATCATATGCCTGGGAGCTGTTATCCGCGGCTCAACCCCGCATTTTGACTATGTTGCCGCAGAAGTATCCAAGGGGGTGGCACAGGTTGGGATCAACTCACCTGTTCCGGTTATTTACGGCGTGATTACCACCGACACCATAGAACAGGCAATAGAAAGGGCTGGCACCAAGTCGGGCAACAAGGGATTTGATGCCGCCATGTCGGCCATCGAGATGGCACAACTCTATAGTCAGATCAGCAAATAGTTACCATACATGGGACATCGAAGAAAGGCGCGCGAATACGCCCTGCAGGCTCTTTACATGTACGAATCCGTACAGGCGGATATGGACGATCTGCTCCTCCTTGAATGGGTAGATCGTGATATATCCGAAGATATAAGGGATTTTTCCACCACTCTTATCAAAGGTACTATTGAGAATCTCCCTGAAATTGACGAACTTATTAACAGGCATTCCAGGAACTGGAAATTCGAGAGAATCAGCCCTGTTGACAAGTCTATTCTCAGAATATCCATTTATGCCCTTTGCAATATTCAATCAATACCATTCGCGGTAACCATTGATGAAGGTATCGAACTGGCAAAGATGTACGGCGGTGAAAACTCCAGCCAGTTCATAAACGGCATTCTTGATGCCATCAAGAAAAAAGAGTTACAACCTGGGAAGGAGGAGAGAGCGGGAGGTGACAGCAATAAAGAGGAATAGGTTTTCCCTGTCAGAGGAAGACCAGCAAGAGACCCCTGAAGGCGTTAAAACCAACAGGTTTAACATATCCAGGGCGGGAAAGAAAAAGCTTCATCCCGCGATAATCCCCGCCATAGTAGCGGCAGTAGCCGTGGCAGCGTTAGTAGTGGTAACCCTTGTATACAAGGAACCACCATCATTTCTTTCTTCATCAAGCGTTTCAAAAGACGATCTATTCCTCTCAAAAGGTGATTCCAGGGAAGCACCCCGTAAAGAATTTTCCAACCCCCGGTTGCGACAGGGTATACAGAGTTATGAAAAGAAATTCTACAGGGACGCCATAGCAGAATTCAGTGGCGTGATTCAATCGGACGCCCCTGATAAAGAAAAAGCCATTGCCCTCACCTACACAGGTATGATTTATGATGAGCAGGGAAACACAACAAAAGCCATAGAAAGTTATACCCGCGCCTTAAAATACGACCCTGAAAGCGGCTCAGCCTTGAAAAATCTTGCCATTGCCTACAGGCACCAGGGAGATTATTCAAAGGCCATGGGAGCCATAGATGAGGCACTTGATCAGTATCCTGATACTTTCGACTACCTGCTGTTAAAAGGGAACATTCTCTACGAGATGGGCAGCTACGAAAAAGCGGTACAGGCCTACCGGCGGGCCATAGATACTGATAATAGCAGTGCTTCTGCACATTATAATATGGCACTTGCATTACAGAAGTCAGGCGACGAGGTGTCGGCAATAGATTATCTCAAGAAAGCAGGATCCCTTGACCAGTCAGGGAATATCGCATCCATGGCGTACGGAAGGCTTGGAACCATTTTTACGAAACGAAGAGACTTCCAGCTTGCCGAAAAGTACCTGTCCATGGCAGCAAAGATTGACCCGGGGGAACCCCTGTATCATTATAATCTTGGAATTACATACCTGAAACAGGATAATCCTCAAAAGGCACTTGAGTCTTTTCACAAGGCCGAAGCCCTTGGGGTAAAAGACGAAAATCTGCTGGAAAACCTGGGGGAAGCCTACGCTTCTCTTCAACAGTATGATAAAAGCCTGGAAGTATATGAACGGCTCAAACCATTGCAGGAAAACAATGTACGAATACTCTCCCGTATTGCCGAGCTGTACTACCGCAAAGGTGAGCTTGACAGGGCTTATGACTACTACAAGAAAATAACCACACTTGAACCGGCATCAGAGAACGCCCGGATCGCCTATCTCAACATGGGAAACATTTTAGATGACCAGCAGCAGTTCAGGGATGCCATCGACTCATACCAGAAGGCACTTTCTATCAACCCAAAAGATGACACGGCACTGTACAACCTGGGTATCGCCTATGATCATGCGGGTATCCCTGAGAAAGCCGTTGAAACCTGGAACAGGGCGGCAAACCTTAACCCGGACAACGCAAACCCCCTGCTTGCCATTGCCAATATGTATTACGAAGGCGGCCATTACAACCAGGCCATGGATGAGTATGTGCGCATTTTACGGAGATGGCCCAATATCCAGGAAGCACAGTTTAAGCTTGGAACCATCTACTACAGGAAAAACCAGCCGGATTATGCCATTGATGCCTTTAACAGGGTAATTGAGATACAGGGGGATAATGACCTTGCCCGAAAAGCCTATATAAACAGGGGAGTCATCCTTGCCAACAGGGAAACCGACGAATCACTTGACCAGGCACGGCAGTCTATACAAAAAGCGCTGCTTATAAAGCCCGGTGACCCCCAGGCACTTTTATCGATGGGCACCATCCTGATGAAAAAGAATATGTACGATGACGCCATAGAACTTTTCCACCAGGCATTACAGGCTACAAACGACGAGACCCTTATGGCAGAATCTTATCACAACCTGGGTAAATGTCATTACAAGAAAGAGAATTACAAGAAATCCCTTCAATTCTTCACCCAGTCACTGGAGCTTGACCCTTCAAGGGAAGATACCAGGATAAACAGAAAGGTGGCGATGGAAGCGTACGAAAAAGAACTTTCCATGGATTAGATGGACGACAGAACATGAGTGAAGACTACCCGGAAATACCAGAATACATACAGCAGTTGATGGAGTCAGGAGAGAAGATTGACCAGATCCGTATTGACAGTGAAGGAAACTGGTTTCATGAAGGCGAACCATTTATCAACCAGCGAATTATTGATTTTTTCAACCGATCAATTGATGTAACCGCAGAGGGCCAGTATGTCATTCATTACGATGACTTTGTATATCCAATAGAAGTGGAAGACACCCCCATTTTTGTCACCGGCGTTCGAATTGAAGGATTCAGTTTTTTTGAGAAAATATTTATCACCCTCTCTTCAGGTGAAGAAGAAGAGCTTGATGAAGCAACGCTGCACTACAAACAACCAGAAGGACTGTACTGCAGGGTAAGAGATGGACGTATGCCTGCAAAGTTCAAACGATCCCCGTCATTTCAGCTGCTCGAGCGCCTGCAGGAAACTGACGACACCTATTATCTGACCATCAAGGGCAACAAGATTGTCCTGGAAGAAAAGTAATTTTCAGAACTCACAACAGGTCATAAGGATCTATATCAATTTCCAGGTAGACATCACTTGATCCCATGCTTTTCTTCACCATTTCAGCAGCCCGGGTAAGGTTTATGCTCGAGGTGCTTTTTAATATTATATGATGCCTGTAGTTTTTGGCGATCTTTGTCAGGGGAGCCGGGGACGGGCCGACCACCTGTACAGGCAGGTTTTCCCTGGAAATAGTTCTGTTCAAAACATCTGCGCATTCATTCACAACCTTAATAACGCGATCTTCCCGTATTCCACGTATCAAAAGCCTTGCAAGCCGTGTAAATGGGGGATATCCAAGTGCCCGTCTTGCCTCAAGTTCGTATCGGTAAAATCCCATGTAATCATTTCTTCTTAGAAAATCAAAGAGTGGGTACCCGTCATTCAGGGTTTGCACAACAACCCTGCCGGGGATTGAGCCCCTGCCGCATCTACCCGATACCTGCATAAGCAGGGAAAAAATGCGTTCCTGTGCCCTGAAATCAGGAAGGCTCATCCCCACATCAGCGAGGATTATACCCACAACTGATACATTGTGAAAATCAAACCCCTTGGCCACCATCTGCGTACCAAGCAAAATGTTCACCTCACCGTTTTTCATCTTTTCCATCAGGTCATACACGGCACCTTTTTTCCTGGCGCTGTCATGGTCCAGGCGAAATATTGAATATCCATTAAACACCCCCTGTATTATTTCTTCCAGTCGTTGTGTTCCGGAACCAAGCCGTACCAGTTCTTCTGATTCACATTCTGGACATTTCGGCGGAATTTTTCTTTTAAATCCGCAATAATGACATAATAATGAATCACTGCCATGACTGGTGAGGCTGATACTGCAAGAGGGGCATTGCAGGATATGACCACATTCATCGCACACTACCACCGGTGAAAAGCCGCGGCGGTTCAGTAAAAGTATCACCTGTTCGTTTCGATCAACTGCCTTTTTAGTATACAGGGTTAAAATTGGAGAGATCATCTTCTCCGGGCGAGACGAGTTAAGTTTCACAATCTCAAGACCGGGTAATTTCGCGTTACCAAACCGTTCTTCCAGGCGGTGCAAAACCATTTGTCCTCTCTCCGCGGCAAAAAGAGATTCAACCGAAGGAGTGGCCGACCCCAGCACCAGCATGGCATTTTCAGTTTTTGAGCGGTAAAAGGCCAGGCGCCTGGCATTATACCTGGGGGTGCTGTGCTCTTTATATGAACTGTCATGTTCTTCGTCTACGATTATCAGCCCGGTATCAGGCCCCTGCAGAAATATGGCCGAACGGGTGCCGATAGCTATTTTCGCGTCCCCGGAAAAAAAACGCTTCCAGCTGTGAAGCCTCTGGTTTTTCGTCAGCTGGCTGTGATATACAATCAGGTCATCCCCAAACACATGATACAGGCGCTGGTATATCTGTGAAGAAAGAGATATCTCCGGAACCAGGTATATTACCGAACGGCCTTCTTCCATAACCTTCTGGGCAAGCCTGACATACACTTCTGTTTTACCGCTTCCGGTGATGCCATAAAGCAGGTGAACCATACTGCCAGCTTCCCTTTGGGCAAGCACATTGGTATATATTTCCTCCTGCCTTTCTGTCAACAACACACAGGCAGTTTCATCTTTCTCAAAAGGATGGGTAAAACGGTTTGACGGTTTGTCACCGGAGGGCAACGCCATTGACATGGCCTCACCTGTTTCGCACACGTACGAATCGGCAACATAACGGGCCAGATGGACCAGCCTGTGGTCGAAAATGGGTTCAGAATCGATCACGCTGTGCAACATCTTTAAACCGGGAAAATCCGGTTTCTGGTCATGAACATGATGAACGAATCCCCTGGTAATCCTGTTTTTAAAATGCACCTTTACCCGCATACCGGGCTGCACGTGAAAATCTGCCGGCACCTGATAGGTAAAACTTCCCTTAACCGGGTAACCCACGTATACATCAGCATAAAGTGATTCGTCAATAGTAACGTGGTTTTCTTTCATACACTGTTCATTTCTGCACTGACAAGTTTCAGTGTTTTCCACGCCTTACCTTTTAAGTCAGGATTCTTTATAAGGGTAATCGGATGTTCAATGTTATACCAGGATATGCCTTCACTTTCATGTATTATTTTTTGAAGGGGTACTATTTCACCAAATACCATGACCAGCAGGGGCTTTATCAGTTCAATCTCCTTTTTTAAAATATGCTGGCATTCCCTGAACATGGAACTGGGACGATGCATTGTTTCTGATGGTTCACACTTTATTATACTGGTTATATAGCATTTTGAGAACTCAACATCGATAGCCGTCAGCATTTTTTTTAACAGGTCAACTGATTCCGCTTTGAACTGCTTCTTCTCAAATGAAGATACCATGGCAGGGGCATTGAGTATTATCATTATGCCGTTGGCTCCGCTTCCCACACCGCATTTTTTATCTTCAGCTCCGGCACAACGGGAACAATTCATTATCATTTCGTTCAATTCGTTAAGGTTCACTGGATCGGCGGTCATCACAACAGGAGGGGTTACTTCGTCAACGCCTGTTCCCCCGGAAACCCTCAACGATATCCATTCATTAAGTATGGATCTTTGAAGGTCGTTACGTACCTTCAACAGGGGAAACCTGTTCTTTCGGGAGGCAACATGCAATGCCAGGTTTTTGTACAATTCGTTTTTCAAAGCCTGTCAACATCCACATGATACTGGTTTATCTTCCTGTGAAGATTGGTTCTTTCTATGCCCAGGGCCCGGGCGGTTTCGGATATATTCTTATTATTCTTCTTCAGGGCATTTATAATATAGTCCTTTTCAAATTCTTCCCTTGCTTTTTTTAGATTAGAATAATCCCTGGAAATTGTATCTTCGTAATCGTAAGAACTGATATGCTTTTTGATGTCATCCAGTGTAATTACTTCACCCTGCACCATTATTGAGAGCCGTTCTATTACGTTCTTCAACTCCCGAACATTACCCGGCCAGGAATATTCCATAAGAAAATCCATACCATCTTCGGATATTTCCTTATCTCCAAGTCCATGTTCATTGGTGCTTTTCTTGAGAAAATAATCTACCAGAAGCGGTATATCCTTTACCCGATCTGACAGGGCAGGTACATGAATGGGAATTACATTCAGCCGGTAATACAGGTCCTCGCGGAACTGTCCCGATTCAATCGCTTCTTTTATATCAATATTGGTAGCCGATATAACACGTACATCCACGCTGATAACATCATTACCCCCAACACGTTCGAACTCCTGTTCCTGCAATACCCTGAGCACTTTTGCCTGCGCGCTTGGGCTCATGTCACAAACCTCGTCAAGAAAAAGTGTTCCCTGGTTGGCAAGCTCGAATTTTCCAAGTCTCCTGGAAACTGCTCCCGTAAAAGAACCCTTCTCGTGTCCGAACAATTCACTTTCGATCAACTCGTCAGGTATTGCCGCGCAATTAACCTTTATGAATGGTTTATCATTACGCTGTGATTTTCTGTAAATGGCCTTTGCCACCAGTTCTTTTCCTGTTCCGTTATCGCCTGTAATAAATACCCTGGCATTAGTTGATGCAGCTGTTTCAATAACAGTCTTCACTTCCCGGATGGGAGACGACTCGCCTATCATGTCATCTTCCATCATTATATTCTGCCTTAATTGAATGTTTTCTCGTTTCAGCCGAACCTTCTCCAGGGCATTGTTCAGCGATGTGAGCACCCTTTCCATTGACGGAGGTTTTTCCAGGAAATCATACGCCCCCATTTTTGTTGAGCGTACCGCGATATCAATTGATCCATGTCCTGAAATCATAATAACTGATGTATCCGGTTTTGTCTGCCGGATATTAGCAAGGATCTCCAGGCCATCAATATCCGGCAGCCATACGTCAAGAAAAACAACCTCGCATTCATTGTTCCGTATAAACTGCAGCGCCTGGTTTCCCGTTTCAGCCGTATACACAATATGCCCCTCATCCTGCAAGATAGCACCAAGCGTAGAGAGTATATGAGTTTCATCGTCAACCACAAGTATCTTAGCCATAAATAACCACCTTTATTATACAGGCAACTCAATGGTGAATGTACTGCCTTTGCCATATTCCGACTGGCAGTAAATCCGTCCACCATGTTCTATAATAATCTTTTCAACAATTGTCAACCCCAGTCCTGTACCATTTTCTTTTTTTGAGAAAGTAGGTTCAAAAATATTTGAGATATCTTCTACTTCAATTCCAATACCATAATCACGTATAACGATCTTCGCCATTTTATTATCTGGATCCTCAATATACATGGTGTGCACTTCAATATCACCCTCATCATTACTGGCCTCTATGGCATTTTGTATAAGGTTTGTCAGTGCCTGTCGGATAAGCCCCCTGTCCACGTACAGTTCAGGCAATGAATCATCCAGGTCAATAATGAAATGAATATTTTCATGTCCCTTAAAAAAATGTACACAATTCTCAACAATCTCGTTCAATGGCTGGTATTCAGGCTGAATTTCAGGTAAACGGGCAAACCTGGAAAATTCGGAAAGAAGCCGCATTAATACATTCACCTCTTCAACAATAGTAGAGGTGCCCTGTTTCACAATGGCATCAAGGTCTTGATGCCCCTCGCTGTAGCGGCGATATATCCTCTCAGCAGAAAGACGTATAGGGGTTAACGGGTTCTTGATCTCATGTACCAGCTTTCGGGCTATATCACGCCATGCCTGTAGTTTCTGCGTCTGGTACATTACATTACGTCCATGTTCCAGCTGTTCGACCATGCGATTGAAAGAATTAAACAGAAGGGTCATCTCGTCTTTCTCACTTCTATACAATTTCACAGAGAAATCACCGGAAGCAACCTGTTTTGCAGCATCCACAAGCTCAAACGCAGGTCGGGAAATGCTTTTTGACAGCACAAAACTTATAATTGCAGCAAGCATTATAATTACCAGCGATATAGTTACCAGTGCAATGCCAACCCCGGTCTGGAAATAGGGTTTCAGAAATTCCTGTTGACGATAATTACCATATGTCTTTTCAAACAGTGTTAACCTTTGTGTTTTCTCGGGTGATATGTACTGGTACATTACCAGTAGATTTTTTCCATACAGGGTGTGCGCCACAATGATGGTTTTCCCGTTTATGGATAACCGGTCAACCTGCACATCATTCAGGAGATCAGCCACGCTGAGAAATTGTTTCAGCTGTTCAACGTCTTCAACTTCCTTTTTATCAACCGTAGACGTGTCGAAAGAAATAGTCTTTCTGAAAGGTAAAGACGATGTAACATAACCCACAAGAATACTGTAATGGGGGCTGTTGCCTTCGCCAAGAAATTCAGCATACTGGCGCTTGTAATATCCTGTTGAATACACCCCATTTATAATGTTAAACCGTACAAGCTTCAGCTGTCGCCGCATGTCCTCAATGTCATCCTGCAATGATTCCTGGGACATTTCAATGGCTTCTTCAAGGGCCACTGCTGTTTTACCGGTTATCAGTTCGCTTATTGTTGTATTGATCATGTTATTCGAAATAATAATGATGGGTATGGATGGCAAGATAGCAACAACGATCAGGGCAACCGCGATTTTCAGTCGAATACTTGTGGTAATTTCGGCGTCCTGCTTCCGAATTTGAGACCTGAATGATATGACCAGGAAATAGATGGCAGCGATCAGGGGAACCAGCATTACCGTATACAGGAAAAAATTTCTTCCTATTTCATCCTGCTGATACCGTGGATACAGGCTCAAAAGCATGACAGCAGTAAAGAGGAACACACCAAGCAAAAACAACACGTCCTGGAATTTTGGACGTCTCAGGTATCCCCCCATTAGTTTTTTTCTGTTGTGTCCGGTTTCTGTCATTATATTCCTGTATGGTACGTTAATCCGGGTAACCCCGGTTATCTTTCATCGCTGATTGACCGCAGGCTGGGGCCATCCTGCCATCCGGTGTTAAAATCCCAAAGACCAATAATATACTCAAATATATAATTTATGGGGAAATACAGCTTCATGGAGGTAAATTCCACCCGTGAACGAACATAGCAATCACGTCCCTGGTATCTCTTTACATCCTTGAGAACAAATGTATGGGAATAAAAAAGGTCACTTAAAAAAGAATCGTTATTATACAGGTAATGCGGTATATCACGCTCATACACGACGAACGCCTGTTTAAAAAAGTCATATTTAACATTTCTGGTTATTCGCCTTCTCACCAGCACTTTCTTCTTGAGTAATGGGAGTGTTGAATCTTCTACAACCTCGAAAGAATAGATGACTTTCCCTTCTATTCCCCTCTTAACCGCTTCGGCAAGGTCATTTCGGTGAAATTTCGTAATCGAAAACTGTATAACCAGGTCGTTATCTTTAAATGTTAAAGATTCATACTTCACTTCAGCAGCACCTCCCGGAATACCCAGCAGGTGCAATAACAACACTGAAATGCATGCAATATAACGTGTTTTCATTTAAAAACTGAATCTTCTCTTTACTGACAGGTTTACGTTACCCGCGTCAGGATTATATGATATATCGATATTCTGTTTCTGACGCCAGTACGGGTAATACACTTCCCTGTTGTAATCCCTGGTGGAATCAACCGCGTCAACCACACAAAGCACCTTGGTGACCAGGATTGAAAAAGCCAGTCCCAGTATCACCCCCCTGTCCTGCATACTCATATCTGTCCAGTTTATGATCTCATCATCTGACTGGTATTTCTCGGAAAGATGAAACAGCATATACAGAAACAGTCCCTTCTGTGACATGTCGGCCACAAGGAACAACGAACCTTTCGCATAGTCCTGGGCATAAAATTGCCCCAGTCCTGTCCATGACCATGACAGCACACCCGCTACAAAAGGATCTTTGTATTGGGGAACATACGGGAAGGCTCTTTCAACGCCGGGTTTATCCTGCGTATCCTCGGATTGTTGAGTGGCCCTGTTAGTATCAGCAGCATTAAGGATACGCGGCAGAACACACACCATCACACATGCGGCCAGGATAATATGTACGGGAAACCATTTACATACGCGTAGTAAATCCAATGAAGAAACCTCCGTCATCACGATAACTCATTTCGATTTCAGGATATTTCCTGTTTATCCTGAGTCTTTCCTCTTCCAGCCATCCATTATAATCTTTTGCAGACTGAACAGCATCAGATATATTGTACGCGTGGATAACTAAAAGCGCCGAGAGCATACCATAAAATATATTTCTCCGTTCGGTGGACACCCCCCCCAGTTCAGTTCTTTTGGCATCAACCCGCATATTAAAACCGGAATCACCACCTGCTGAAAAATTAAAATCGAGGAAATACAAAAGTGAACCGAAAAGAAGGGTGTACTCTGTCATAAGGAACACGGTACCCTTCACCATCTCACCTGTATAATACTGGCCCAGGCCGGGCATGTACATGGAAAGAATACCTGCGAACAGGGGGTCTTTTTTATGCTCAAGCAATACCATGGTCTCGTATTCTTCTTCAGCGGTAAGTGGTGATCTGTCACCCTCTTCTTGAGCATGAGCTGTGACAGCAGGCACAGAAATAAAGATCATTGCTGAAATGAAACACATCAACACAAATCGCACCCCCGGGTTTCTTGATGAGATCGCCCTGTTCTTTTCAGTCATAATAATAACCTGCTCCCTCTTTATTTCTGCTGAAAGTCATTCTCTATCAGGCTTGTCAGGGTATCAACAGCCTCCGTCTCCTGGTCCCCATGGGCGCGTACTATAAGCTGCGAGCCGGAGGTAATTGCCAATCCCAGCACAGACATGATTGATTTGCCGTTGGCCTCAACTTCATCTTTTATCAGAAATACCTCACATGGATATTTCATAGCTTCACGCACGAACATCATGGCAGGCCGGGCGTGAACTCCCGCGTCGCTTCTAACCTTAACCTCTTTCTCAACCATTGGAACGTTTATTCTCCTTTTGCATCCAGTCTTGTATCTTCATATCCAGTTCCCTGGCAGAGTATACTCCCATTTTCTTCAGCCGCTGGTTAAGGGCCGCGGTTTCAATAATAATCGGAATATTTCTTCCCGGTCGCACCGGTATAACTATATACGGAAGATCTATGTCAAGTATGGTATACCTGGTTTCATCTATTCCCAGCCGATCATAATGTGTCTCGGGATTCCATTCTTCAAGCATTGCCACGAGCTCTATACGTTTCCTGTTGCGTACAGAGCTTATTCCAAAAATATCTTTCACGTTGATAATTCCAAGTCCCCTTATCTCCATATGGTGACGTATGACCTCGGAGCCGTTTCCCATGACCAGGGACTCGTCCACCCTGGTGACTTCGACAACGTCATCAGCCACCAGCCGCTGTCCACGTTCAACCAGTTCCAGGGCGCATTCACTCTTACCAACACCACTTTTCCCAATCAAAAGTACACCAAGACCAAACACATCCACCAGCGTCCCATGAATGCTGGTGAAAGGGGCAAAAGAATCCTCAACAACATGTGTAAGAAGACTTATGAATCTTGTAGTTTGATGTTTAGTCACAAAAACAGGAACACTGTTTTTTTGTGCGAACTCAATAAATATTTCATCAGGATATTCATTATGGGTAAACACGCAGCAAAGAACATCGTAAGAAAAATATTTCTGATATATTTCATTACGTCTCATGCGGTCCAGGTTCTTCATAAAGGCTGTTTCACCCAGCCCAAAGATCTGAATCCGGTCATAGGCAAAGAATTCAAAGAAACCGGCCAGGCTTAACCCCGGCCTGTTGATTTCACCAACAGATATTTCCTTGTCCAGGCCGTTATTACCGGCCACAAGCAGAAGCTGCAGGTCAATCTTCCCGGTATATTCCACCAGGTCACGTACAAATATCTGTTTTTTTCTCATAACCCCGTTCACACATCAGCGATCAGAATGCGGGAACAACAACCTCTATTGTTTTTCCGTTTTTATACACAATATTTAGAGAATTGCTTTCCCTGTTAAAGAATGGCAGAAAACTTGCTGTATTGTCAACAAGTTGTTCAACAGCCTCGTCAATTGTCATATCGCCGATACTACAGCATGTATCCTGCTTTTTAAGCTTGATAACAGGATTTGCCGGTGATTCGTCTTTTATAACCATGCTGTATTCTATAAATTTGCTCACATCATAATCATCATTCTTTATAAGCTCATATGGAATTTCAACCAGTTTATATCCTTTTTCATTCTTGAATATCAGGGCATAATTTCTATTAGCATAGTCAATTTTTGAATCTATTTTCTGTACACCTTTCTTAAAAAGAATAAAATCCTGATTATCAGCCCTCATCTCGAGAAACGCCTCTTTCTCGTCAATGGGTTTATTACTGGTCTGGGTAAGCCTGATGTCCACACCCTTATCCGTAGTCTCTTCCATGAGTGGCAGCTCGCCAAGCGCGGTGGCTTTATGCCCTGAATGTTTTTCCTTGTAGCGTACTATCTGGTTTTCCATTTTATCCATCATTAGATCAATGGAAGAATACATGTCTCCCGCTTTTTCCGAGGCAAAGAACTGCACACCGTCACCGTTGACCAGTAACTCTACGAAATGATCCTGCTTTATTATGAACATAATCAGGTTGGCGTCTATGAGTTGATGAAAATACTTCTCAACTTTCTGGATTTTTTTCGTTGCGTATTCCTTGATACTGTCTGAAACATCCATATGTCGCCCTGTAATTGTAATGTTCATTTGTCACCCTCTGCTTTTATCATATTTAATTTTTTTCTTTTCCCTGATGATGGAATCCCCAGGATATCACGATATTTCGCAATGGTTCTTCTTGCGATTTTTACCCCCGCCTTCTCAAGCCTGTAAAGAATATCTTCATCACTGTAGGGCTTATCCGGCTTCTCCTGCGCCACGATGTCTTTTATAAGACTCATCACCCTGTCTGATGAATAATCCGTACTTGATTGCGAATGTATCCTGCTTACAAAAAAATACTTCAATTCAAACACCCCCCAGGGAGTCTGAACATATTTACCGGTTGTTGTCCGGCTGACCGTTGATTCGTGCAGGCCAACCTCTTCGGCAATGACCGCGTGGGTAAGGGGGTTAAGATTACCCGGTCCGCTGATCAGAAAATCCTTCTGATGCTCCATTATTGCCCTGACAACCCTGAGTATGGTATCCCTGCGGCTGCTTACGTTCTTAATAAGATAGCGTGCGGACTGCATTTTATCCTGAATATAATCTTTTAGTTTTTTTTCAATATTTTTTTTCTTCATCATATTCAGGTAATACGAATTTATCCGTATGGACGGCACCCAGTCGTCATTGAGGGTAATAATAATTTCACCATCAATATACTGAACATCTACTTCGGGTATGATGTAGGTAATCTTTTCTGAAGAATAGCGTTGACCAGGAAAAGGGTCAAGATTCTGTATCAGGTTACTTCGTTCTACTACGTCCTTGATAGTAATCCGCTGTTTTTTTGCTATTTCATCATATCTAAGGTTTTCAAGTTCTTTGAAGTAATTTTCGAGTATGGAGTGAAGCAGTGTATCTTCCGGATACTGTTGCCGCGCCTGTACAAGCAGGCTCTCCTGCACACTGAAGACACCACAGCCAACGGGTTCAAAAAGCTGAATAGTTTTCAGCACGTGTAATACCCTGTCCTCAGAAACGTCGTTATGTACAGCTATTTCGGCCGGGGTGTTGTTGACAAACCCTCTTTCATCAATGGCGGTAATGATACTCTCATAAAGGGGCATGTCCTTATCATCAATAGGATGCTCGTGTGCCTGTGCAAGCAGGTGCTGCTGCAGTGATTCTTCCTGGGCTACGGCATTCTCCAGGAATTTTCTCTTCCTTTCATCATCGTAATATGATGTCAGTCCACTGTCGCTGGAGTCCTCGTATTGCAGAAGATGATCCTCTCGTTGACGGTTCGTTGACTCATCACCGCTCAGCTCTTTGTTGGCACTGGCCACGGCTCCGTCAGCATCGGCCACTGAAGGTACAGTGGAACTTCCTTCTTCTTCGAGAACCGGGTTTTGCTGTAACTCCTCTGAAATGATCTCGGCGAGTTCAATTGAAGATAACTGTAGTATTTCTATCGACTGACGCAGGGACTGCGTTAGATTTAATCGTTGACTTTGCTTGATCCCCAGCTTTAAAGATACTGCCATAAGTTCCTCAGATGCTGTCTCCCCTTACCGGATTCATGTTACAATACATAATATGGACATACTACGCAACCGATTTTTATGACGCAACTGCTTTATCAATATACATTCCGGGGGCAATCTTATCAATATTATTTCTGTGAAACAGCAGCAGGATGGATAGAATTTTTCAGTTTATCGAGCCCGCTATAGAGGCACTGATGAAATCTCTGAAAAGGGGATGTGGACGTGTAGGTTTGGATTTAAATTCAGGATGAAACTGGGTACATATAAACCATGGATGATCCTTTAATTCAATAGTTTCGACAAGCCTGTTTTCAGGATGGATACCAGAAAAAGTCAACCCCTTTGACTCGAAGAGGTCTTTGTACTTCAGGGTAAATTCGAACCGGTGACGATGGCGTTCCATTGCGGAATCTTCAGCGTATATTTTCTTTATCCGGCTTCCTTCCTCGAATTCACAGAGATATGCACCCAGGCGCATGGTGCCTCCCATTTTATCAACTATCTCCTGCTCTTCCAGAAGAGAGATCACCGGGTTTTCACTATGCGGATCAAATTCGGATGAATTGGCATTCTTCAAACCGCACACATTTCGGGCATATTCGATCACCGCGCAATGAAGTCCCAGGCATATACCGAAAAGAGGTATCCCCTGCTTCCTGGCATACTCAACAGCCGCGATTTTTCCCTCAATACCCCTTGTACCGAATCCTCCCGGTATGAGAATTCCATCCACTTTCTGAAAGATATTTTTTATGCTTTTTGATTTTTTTTCAATATCTTCTGAATCGATTTTTACTATCTCAAGTTCAGCGTTATTTGAAGCCGCACCATGAAGTAATGCCTCGTAAATTGACCTGTAGGCATCCTGAAGTGAAATATATTTTCCAACTACAGCGATACGGACCTTATGCTTCAGGTTATTTATATTTTTACAAAAAGAATCCCATTCCGGTATTTTCAGTGGACTCACCTCTAAACCGAAGTGTTCAAGCACAACAGTGTCATACTTGTTTTCATGCAGCATATAAGGAATTTCATATATTGAACTCTTAATATCCACCGCGGATATTACATTTTGTTCTGAAACATTACAAAAAAGTGCGATCTTACTTTTCAATTCTTCAGCAAGGGGACGGGCAGTGCGGCATAACAGGATGTCAGGGAGTATCCCCAGTTCCATCAATTCTTTTACCGAATGCTGGGTGGGCTTGGTTTTTTGTTCTCCCGCCACTGCAATCGTCGGGACCAGGGTAAGATGCGAATTGAGCACTCTTTTTCTCCCCAGTTCCTGTCGTATCTGGCGAATAGCTTCAAGGAAGGGTATGGACTCGATGTCACCCACC
>CAZVRB010000004.1:0-87130 GCA_964629365.1 uncultured Leptospiraceae bacterium | reverse complement strand
GCGGGGCGTCACAGATGGCACAATAGGCCACCCCCTTGCCTTTCAGTTCTTTTTCACCCGGGACATCGAGTGTCTTCCACCTGTTGCCGGTTGCAAGTATCAGGGTTTTTCCCTGGTATACATTCCCGTCTTCGCATGTTACTTTATTAATGCTTCCATATCCGATCGAAGTGGCCTTGACACCCTGTAGAAAACCCATTTCGAACTGCTGTACCTGTTCACGAAACTTATCCACCAACTGAATTCCTTCGATATGCATGTAGCCCATGTAGTTTTCCACGCTGGAGGTTTCTGCAACCTGCCCGCCTATATCTACCGCTACCAGTCCTGTATGGACACCTTTGCGCATGCAGTATACTGCAGCAGTAAGTGCTGATGGCCCACCACCGATTATGAGAACATCATACACCTCATGTGGATCCAGGGGATTTGCGTGATGTTCAGATTCTGCCAGACCTGGAAGATTAATGTTGAATTCCATTGTGTCCTCTTGCCTTTGCAATAAACTGTACTCATTTTTTATTTCTTGTTTAGTGTAAGAGGGAATTATTGTGAAGTCAAGTTGCAAAAAATCGGATTGCCAGGGTTGGTGTATTCAGGGATAAAATATCCTGGTTAATGATTACTTCATTGGGTGTCATGCAGACAAACAAAAAACACTCCTCTTGCGGGAGGAGTGTTTCACATAATCATGATCATAGTAAAAAATTTATTTTAGTATTTTACTCATGGTTTTATACAGGTAGTCAATGTGATCAATGACAGCCTGCCTGGCCTCGTCAGGCTTCCTGTTGTTGATTGCTTCTAAAATAGTAATGTGTTGTTCATATATTGACTTTGATGTGCCCTTAACCTTCGATAACTTTTCACGGCTGTAGGGGAGTACTTCCCTCAGTATGGTTGAGATTGAAGTTAATAGATGTGTAAAAATGGTGTTGTTGGTGGCCTCGTAAAGATTATTGTAAAACTGTGCGTACAGTTTTCCCCCCAAGCGCTCGTGGATCATGTTTTCTACACCCATTTTATCAAGTGCTTCTCTGAATCCGTAAAGTTTGGCTATCTGTTCCTTGTTGGCACGCTCAGCTGCTAATGCCGCGGCTTCCGAATCAATAATGCGTCGAAGTTCAAGAAGTTCCCAGATTTTTTTATGATCAATGGAGATCATCCCTTCTATTGGTGATCGAAGAGCGTTGTCAACAACTGACTTGACATATTTTCCTTTTCTTCCGTGTGATTCAATATATCCTTTTGCTTCCAGCAGCTTCATAGCTTCACGAAGTGAAATTCTGCTGATGCCGAAACGCCTGGTCATCTCAAGTTCAGAGGGAAGCTTGTCGCCGGGCTTCAATACGCCGGTTGAAATCAGCTCAACTATCTGGTTTACCACCATGCTTGGAATGTCCGGGGCTTTCTCTATTCGGTTGATGGTTATGTCTATCTGTTTGGCTTTCTTATTCATTATAACGTACTCCTTTCGTAAAATGGTTATGTGTGTTGCCTTGTGATACTATTGGTATCTCGCAGAAATCAGCATATCTGCCCGGTATAATGTAAATTATTTCTATTCGTAAATATTATCAGATTGGCTGGCATAATGATAGTCAGAGGACTTTAGTTAACATACAATAAATATTTCAAAATGTCAACAGAATATTTATTCCTCCAAAATGTTATAAGTCAGATATCAATGTTTCTTGAACAATATTAATTTGTATTATTATATCATCAAGATACATAAGTTCCAAAAAAAGTTGATGAAAACATCTTTCCTTTTTTAGTTGACTGATGCATGGTGAACGTTAAGGATTTTATGAAATGTGCATAATAAGGATGCGTATCAATATATGAAAATAATTATTACAGGACCAAAGGGTTCGGGCAAAAGCACCATTGGGAAAGATATAGCGGCAAAGTTCACTATTCCTTTTGTGGAAACAGATGAGATACTTGAAGAATTATACAGCGACCATACCGGACTTTCCAGGACGTGCAGAGAAATAGTTCAGAAAGAGGGAGAAACCATTTTCAGGGAATGGGAAGGAGAGGCCGTAAAAGAAGCTGCACGGCTGGACTGGTGTATCATCGCGACCGGTGGCGGAACCATGGGTAACCCTTCTTACCGGGAGGCACTGACATGTAATGCTGTTACAGTTCTTCTGAAGGCAGATGATAATCTTCTCTGGGAGCGGATGCAGGTAACGGGACTCCCTCCATTTTTAAATGGCGAGGACCCGCGGGAAGAATATAGAAAACGGGTAGATGCCCTCTACCAGGCAACAGAGCACAGAAGTGATATCGTGTTTACTGTTACCGGTAAAAACCAGGCCGAGGCGGCGGACGTGATTGCCGGACAACTCACCGCAGTTATTTCATTAAAAATGTTCTCACCCAGCACCTTCGGTGAGATCCTGCGGGTGACTACCTTTGGTGAGAGCCATGGAAAAGCTGTTGGTGCGGTGCTTGACGGAGTGCCTCCCGGGATGATGCTGTCGCCGGATGATATTCAGCAGGAGCTTGACCGGCGACGGCCGGGTCAGAGCCGCGTGACAACTCCCCGAAATGAAAGCGACAGGGTAGAGATATTATCAGGAATATTTGAAGGGAAGACAACAGGAACACCAGTCTGTTTAGTGGTATATAATAAAGACCAGGATTCATCGAAATACGAGGCTATAAAGGATGTGTTCAGGCCGGGGCACGCGGATTTTACTTTCTGGAAAAAATTTGGTATACGTGATTACAGGGGCGGTGGCCGGTCGTCTGGCCGTGAAACCATCGGCAGGGTAGCCCCGGGGGCAGTGGCCAAACAGCTATTGATGAGCCGGGGTGTGCACGTGTATGCCTATGCCGATGAAATAGCAGGTATACGTGGTGAGATGGTTGATGTGGACTACATTGAAAAAAACCCCGTACGTGCGGCAGATCCTGACAAGGCCCCACTTATGGAGAAAGCCATCATTGATGCCAGGACAAACCATGATTCAGTTGGAGGTATGGTTCGACTGGTTGTAACTGGTATGCCCGCAGGATGCGGCGACCCGGTTTTCTATAAACTGGATGCACGTCTTGCCATGGCCATGGTTTCCATTGGGGCCGTGAAGGGGGTTGAATTTGGCACCGGTTTCCAATCAGCAAAAATGAAGGGCAGCACACAGAATGACCAGATGCGTAACGGTGAGTTTCTCAGTAACAATGCCGGAGGTATACTGGGAGGCATCTCAACAGGTGAGGATATACTGGTACGGGTTGCCGTTCGTCCCACTCCATCAATATTCAGGGAACAGCAGACTATCGATATTCAGGAAAACAATCGTACTATTGCAATTGAAGGCCGGCATGATCCCTGTATCGTCCCCCGCATTATACCTGTTGTCGAATCGATGGCTGCGCTGGTCTGTTGTGATGCACTGATGATACAGGATAAAATACAATTATTTAAAGAGAAAGGTTCCGGTCATGACGGTGTACTATAACCTGCAACCCGATGAGATTGATTTTAATAATCCGGTAGTAACCATCGGAAGTTTTGACGGTGTACACCTGGGTCATAGAAAAATATTTTCGCGAGTTTCAGAAATTGCCAGGCAAAAGGATGGTGAAGCTATTGTTATTACTTTTACCACACATCCAAGAAAAATACTAACTCCGCATACACCACCTCGAATTTTAACGACGGCCAGGGAAAAGATACGGGCCATTGAAAATTGTGGGATGGATCACATTGTGATGCTTCCCTTTACCAGGGAGCTGGCAAATCTTTCGGCGCAGCAGTTTCTTCATAACATTGTATTTTACAATTTCGGAAAATCGCATATAGTGATCGGGTATGACCACGCCTTCGGTCACAACCGTGAGGGAAACTTCGAGTTTTTGACGCAGGCTTCAAAGCGTGAGGGATTTGATGTGACCAGGGTTGATCCCATGGATATGGGGTCAAAGCCTGTGTCATCTTCATGGATCAGAACAGAGATTGAAGATGGAAATGTTGAAGAGGCTGCCAGCCTTCTTGGACGCGAATACTCAGTGTCGGGTATGGTGGTTGAAGGGGTGGGAAGGGGCAGAACCATTGGTTTCCCCACTGCCAATATTGTTCCTGATGATGAGGATAAAGTCATTCCCCGGGACGGGGTATACGCGGTGAAGGTGGATATGGAGGATGGGCAGACTCATGAAGGAATGTTAAATATCGGCACCAATCCCACGTTTTCAAATCTTGAACGAAGTATCGAAGTGCATATACTTGGTTTTAACCAGGATATTTATAAACAGGTTATATCTATAAGGTTCGTTAAAAGGATAAGGGACGAGATAAAATTTTCTTCTGTTGACGATCTAATGACACAGTTGAAAAAGGACAGGGAAAACTCTTTGAAAATACTTCGATCTCAGTAATACTTATTGGGTATGCATGATGAATGAAAAGCAGGCACAATTAATTCTTCGAGCAAATACCAGTCTTTTCAGTGCGGTATTTCCTTTTCATGGTGGAGAACTATTCCTGGCAGCTGATGAAGAAAGTTTGAAATGCGTGGTATATGGACACAGGACGACCCTGGTTGATATGATTCGTTCTAATTGTGTCCCATCCATAACTGCACCCCTTGATGAGTCGCTGAACTTTTTTTCGACATACTTTGCTGATCCCTTGGCCCCTGTGGGTGCTCCCCCTCTTGATCTCAATGGATACACCACCATGGAAAAAAAAGTTTACCAGTCATTATTGTCAATTGAAACGGGTACAACGGTTTCATACGGTGAACTGGCAGAACGATCAGGAATCCCTGGCGGAGCCCGGTTCGCCGGTAATACCATGGCGAAAAACCGGTTTCCAATCATTATACCCTGTCACCGGGTGATAAAGGGTGATGGTTCAATGGGTATGTATACATCCGGGGCTGAGATGAAGAAATATCTACTTGATCATGAGATGCGTATTCATACACACAGCCATGAGTCACCACAGGCTGGAAACCCTGATGATATCGACAAGAAATTCAAGCTGGGATAGAGGTATCCTGTTACCAGTTCATTCACCCTGTAGTGATTTTACCGTGTCCATCACCTCGTTAACGTGGCCATTTACCTTTACGTTATTCCACACCTTTGCGATTTTCCCGTCGGGATCAACCAGGCAGGTGGTTCTGATTACACCCTGGTATTCCTTTCCGTACATCTTTTTTGTACCCCATGCGCCGTATTGCTGCAGCACTTCCTTTTCTGTATCACTAAGCAGGGTAACCTTCAGGTTGTGCTTGTCATAAAACCGGCAGTGGCTTTCCGGTGAATCCGGGCTTACACCGAGTATTACCGTATTCAGTGATTTGAAATCATCAAGCTCCCTGGTAAAGTCTATAGCCTCAAGTGTACAGCCGCTGGTGTTGTCCTTCGGGTAAAAATAAAGAACAACCCATTTAGATCGAAGATCCTTGAGACATACGGTGTTTCTATCTTTGTCCGGAAGACAGAACTCCGGTGCTATATTTCCTTTTTCAAGCAGGCTTACTTTTGTTGCCATATATTTCCTCCTCTTATGTTGCTGTTTATAATAAAGTATAATAAGTAACGGTAAGATGAAAGTCAACTGCTGATTGAGATTCTTCTCAGTTGAAGCATGTACCTTTTCAGATTCTTTTAAAAAAACCGATACATCTATAAGTTGTGGGAACTATAAAAAAAATAACTTGCATTAGGGTTCTATTGTCCATGTATAATGAAAATAACAATTTGCATAATTTTTCTGAATTCAAATAAAGAATGTTTAGTCACGGGTACGGTATGTGTATTATGAAACGATTAATTTCAATATCAATTATGGTAATGATATCATGTTTTTCCATACATTCCCTGGCAAAGGCAGAACCAGACAGTGGTTCAAGCCTGCTGCTATTGGGTGAATCAACACGTATGCTGGGACGAGGTGGGGCTGGGGTGGCAGACACCGGTGCTGACATCTTTCCCTATAATCCGGCAGCAATTGGCAGGCTTGAAAGGCTGGGCATGGGGCTGGATTATGGCAGCCTGCCTTTCAGGTATCATAATCCAGGGTTTTCACTGGCCTTTCCTACATCCTACGGTGTGCTGGGGGGATATTTCCGTATGCTGGATATACCTGACAGCTATGATATTGAACGTGGGTACATGTTTGGCCTGGGTGGGGCCAAGGAGTTTACCGAGAATCTGGTAGTCGGGGTATCGCTTAACGGATTGTACGGAAAAGGGCAGGGTGAAAGCGCCCATTTCGGTGGTTTGAATATTGGAAGTATCTATTCAACAGGTTATAGCCATGAACTTGGCAGTGGCTTTGGTATATTTAATCCATCTCTTGCGTTTGCTCTTTTAACCGGTATCCCCCTGGGTAGCGAAAGTGACATGTCTCAACTTAACCAGGTGACACTTGGCTATACTCTTCCATTTTATCGTTCTGATAAAATGATGATAAGCCTTTTTAACGATGTAAACGTAACGGATGAATTCAGCGAAGTGCCGGTCAGGGTTGGATTTGAATCTGTTTTTAAGCAGAAGTACGTGCTTCGAATTGGAGGCATGTATCCCCAGTCGTACGAATACGGGGATATGACCATGGGAATAGGCTACAAGATGCGCTATGGCGACTTTGATGGTGAGATCAGCTATTCACTGGTTCACTACAAGGATACAGATTTCGTGCACTACGCAGGAATCAGCGGGGAATACGGGAAACTGGACAGGGAGCCTCCAGTTACGTCCATTGAGGCCAGCCAGAAATACATATCGCCAAACTATGACGGGAACAAGGATTTCGTCTATTTCA
Source organism: uncultured Leptospiraceae bacterium (assembly GCA_964629365.1). GTDB lineage: Bacteria > Spirochaetota > UBA4802 > UBA4802 > UB4802 > M55B154. The sequence goes on along the minus strand of CAZVRB010000004.1, from coordinate 80,340 downwards.
AGTTGGACGTGAACGATCAGAGCCGGATTAATGGCTGGAAGATGCAGATCAAGAATGAACAGAACCAGGTGGTAAAGGAATATCGTGTGTCCGAAAGGGATATCGATGAAACTCTTTCACCCATTGGCTTTATCAAAAAGATATGGACGAAGAAGGAATCAATGATGGTTCCGGGTACCCTCTTCTGGGACGGCACTAACCAGGAAAGCAGGACAGTACCTGACGGTTCTTATCTTTATTCATTCATAGTATGGGATGAACGGGACAATATCTCTGCTGAGAAAACCGGTGTCATACATATAGATAAGACTGCTCCGGAAGCCACACTGTCTTCAGAATATACACTTTTCTCACCCAACGATGATAATCGTAAAGACACCCTCACCATACGACAGGATATTACAACCGAGCCTGAAGATGAATGGAAAGCAGGTTATGAGGATGGGGAGGGAAATATTGTAAAATCATACAACTGGAAGGGTAAGGATGTGCCCCGTTCTGTTACATGGAATGGTAAGAATGATAACGGCCAGGATGTACCTGAAGGGCTGTATACCTATTTCATTGCCTGCACCGATATGGCTGGAAACAGTACAAAAGCCACGGTAAAGGAAATATCACTTACCAGGAAATACCAGGTTGCAGATATTACTACAGCCGCGGAATACTATTCGTACTCATCCAACAGGCCCATTGTGTTTAACACTGATCTTTCGGATAAGAAAGGACTTGTGGGATGGGAAATCACAATATCTGATAAAAAGAAAAAACCTGTACGAAAGATACAGGGAAAAGACCAGCTTCCGGATACGGTCAGCTGGGATGTTCGGGATGATGATGGTGATAAACTGGATGATGGTGTGTTCTATTACAGCTTGATGGCGGAGTTTGAAAGCGGTAATAAACCATCTTCCTTTGATAAAAAAATCATCGTGGACAGCACTCCCCCTGATGTTGACTTAGAATATGAACCATCGCGATTTTCTCCCGACGGGGATGGAGAGAATGATATACTCACCATTTATCCCGTGGCAAAAGATGAATTCGGTGTGAAGGACTGGAAGGTTACGATTTATGCTCCGTCAGGAGACGTATTCAAGACATTCAGTGGAAAGGATACCCCACCCGCACAGATCAAATGGGACGGTATCGGTGAGAATGGTGAGCTGGTTGAATCGGCGGCTGATTACCATATTCAGCTTGAAACAGGTGATAACGCCGGAAACAGGATATCCACTGATAAAGTGAAATTACCCATAGATGTGCTTGTGATCGTTACTGAGCGTGGTTTGAAAATACGCATCAGTAATATCGAGTTCAAGTTTGACAGTTCAAAGTTGACCGGCAGGGCTTTCCCCATCCTGGACAGGGTAACCGAGATACTTGAAAAATATTCAAGCTACAACGTACTCATCGAAGGTCACACGGATGACATCGGGGAAGAAAAGTATAACCTTAAACTCTCTGAACGCAGGGCAAAGGCTGTAATGGAATACCTGGTTGATAACGGCATTGACAAGGACAGGCTGTCATTCAGGGGGATGGGAGAAACAACTCCATTTCTACCTAATACCAGTTCTGAAAACAGGAGAAGAAACCGTCGGGTTGAATTCCTGTTGATCAAGCAGGGGCAATAATAAGACGCATGATAAACCGTGTGATTGTGTTCAGTGATATGGATGGTACCCTGCTGGATCATTACACGTACAGCTATCAACTGTCAAAACCGGGGATAGCCCTTTTGAAAGAGAAAGGGTATCCCCTTGTACTGGTATCAAGTAAAACATTTCCGGAGATGCGTATACTGCATCGCGAACTTGCCCTTGCTGATCCCTTTGTTTTTGAAAACGGGGGGGGAATCGCGTGGATTTCAGAAACCGGCGATAAAAATGACTATACAGTACAACTACGCGGGATGGATACAAGTACACTTGAAGAATATGTTCCACTGTTGCGCTCAATTATTGGCGGGGATATCGTATTGCTGAAGGATATGCCCGTAGAGGCTGTTGTCAGAATAACCGGTTTGCCAGAAGATAAGGCGGCACTCGCCTTAAAACGCCGGACGTCACTCCCTTTTATTACCGGAAAAGAGCTGCAATTGTCCCAGGAAGACGTGGAGAATGCGAATAGTATACTGGCGAAAGAAAATCTTATGCTCACAAGGGGTGGAAGATTTTATCATTTTTCATCAAGAAATGCCAACAAGGGGGATGCGGTAAAAGAAGTGGCTGCGAGAATGGTTGTCGTATTGAAGGATAGCAAAATAAAAACGGCTGCCATAGGAGACAGCATGAACGATCTTCCAATGCTCAGGGTTGTTGATATCCCCTACCTGGTTAGAAATCAGCATGGCTATGATGTGCAAGCTGGTTTCCCGGTAACACGAACCAGGGACAGCGGGCCTGCAGGTTTCAGCGAAGCTGTTCGAAAATTGTGCAATACCGACTAGTATTTATTCTGATTTTTCGACATTTTCTTCAACATGTTTTTCAAATTCATCCCTGGACATTTTATCCTGGTATAATGGCCAGAGGCTATCTTTCAGTTCTTCAATTGTTGGGAATTTGGCTCCGTCCAGCTTATAATGTGCCATTACAATAAACCTCATTTCGAAACATTATATTATTAAAAAGTCATTTTCCTCAAATTATAAGGGAAGTTTACATGTAATCCTACCCTTTGTATACAAGTATAGGCCTTTATCAAATTGTGTCTATTAAAAAATACGGGAGTTTGTAGAACCATCGGGAGGGACAAAATGAGAAATTGATCTCATTATTTTCTTGACGTAGTGTATTCTATTATTGACTATCAGCTTCATCATTGAAGGAAAAAATAACATGAGCATTGTTGATTCAGTAATAAATATATTTCACGAACTTTTCATACTTGCCAGGGACTTACTCATGACCATCCTGGGATATGTGTATGATTTTATCCTGTTTCTATATGAAAAGTTTCTGGAAATACCTGTAACAGAAAAGATCATCGTAATTAATACCATTCCCGCATTTTTTGCCGTAGTATTGCCGGTTGCACGGTATTATATATTTGAAGAATGGTATTACATAAACAATCCCCTGTCAGTATACATGATCGCTATTGTGTTCTTCATGGTGGCGGGTACACTTTTCAGGTATTTTTGGGTACTTGTGCTCAGGGTGCTGGTGAATATGTATTACCTGTTCTGGGTTATCTATCTTCCAATGGCGGGTGAATTAACAAAAGCGGATCCTTATGAGATTACCCCCGGGTATTATGTGAATATTGCGGTTCCCGCAGTGTATATCCTGGTGGCAGCTGTTTCTTTTGTCATATACAGGGAATAAGTATCAGTTCTCAATCTTGTCATTCTTAGGAAAAGGCAGCACGGGTATTCCTTCTTCTACAAGGTCTTTAATCTCTTCACGGGTAGTCTCACCATAAATGTTTCGTTCTTTTTCCATACCGTAATATATGGCCCTGGCGGTGTCTGGAAAGTCTTTGCCCACGTTTTCAAAGTTATCTTTAACAAATTGTTCCATCATCTTTAATGATTCAAGTAATGTTGGGTGTTCTTCCCCCGCTATTTTTTTGACAGAAGATTTTCCCTGAATGGAACATCCGGTGAAAAGTTGCCTGATATGGGAGTCATCACATATTGGACATTGGATCATCTTTTTATCTCTCTGTACGCAGAAAGAAGAATAGTCAGAAAATATTCCTTCGAAACGATGTCCGTTATTACATTCCAGGTCGTACGAAATCATGAATGGTGACCCCCGCTAAATTAATGCCTTCATATTAATAGTTATTGCAATTTTTGGAAAAATCAAAAGGTAATGTCAACTGAAATATAAAATATATGAACCGGGTACTTGGTGTATGAAAAAACATATGAAAATGCTGAATGATTTATTGAAAGAACATAAGGGTGAAAACATTGATGATCACCTGATTGAAAAGATGTTAAACGACCTGGGTCGTAAGGACACAACCGACCAGGATTCAATAGATGCAGCCCTTCGATCGTTGATGGAACAAAGAGACCAGGAAAGGGAGGTTGCGGTCGTATCGGTTATTGGTAAAGATACCGTTGGTATAGTGGCAGAGGTGACAAGAGTGCTGGCAGAATCAAATGCCAATATCGAGGGTATGAACCAGACTGTATTACATGGCTTCTTCGCCCTGATCCTGACCATAGATATATCAGTGATGAATATTGATATTGACGCATTGCAGACCAGGATGGACGAAGTAGCTGGGAAAAAAGCACTTAAGATTTACATACAACATGAGAATATTTTTAAGAGTATGAACAGAATATAAAAGGAACACAACACATGCATTACGAAGTCGAGGAAATACTTGAAGCAATTCAGATGACATCGCTGCAGAACCTGGATGTACGAACCGTTACGCTGGGTATCAGCCTTTTGGATATTTCAGCATCTGGTAAACAATCATTTATAAATGCGGTTACTGACAGGATCAGGTACAGGGCTAATGATCTTGTTAAAGTAAGCACACAGGTTTCCGGGAAGTATGGAGTGTCAATTGTCAATAAGCGGGTTTCATTAACCCCCCTTTCACTTGTGGCATCACCTCTTCAAAACGAAGATGATTTTGTACTCCTGGCAAAGGAGGTGGATAAAGCAGCAGGTGACATCGGGGTTGATTTTATCGGTGGATACTCTGCCCTTGTTCACAAGGCAATGACAGGCCGGGAAAGGAAATTTATCAAGTCAATACCTGCAGCACTGGCGGCCACGTCCCGATTGTGTTCATCAGTAAATGTAGCATCAACACGGGCGGGTATTAACATGGATGCGGTGCAATTAATGGGAAAAACTGTGTGTGATACAGCACAGAAGACAGCTGACAGGGCTGGTGCAGGGTGTGCCCGCCTGGTGGTTTTCTGTAACATCCCGGATGACAATCCATTCATGGCAGGGGCAATTCATGGTACTGGTGAGGGCGAAGCGGCGCTGAATGTGGGTATATCTGGTCCGGGTGTAGTTCACCATGTTGTTCAAAACCTGGCAAGTGATGCGGATATGGGCACCCTGGCAGAAGAGATTAAGAAAACTGTTTTTAAGATTACCAGGATGGGAGAGCTGATGGGACGCGAAGTGGCCGGTGCGCTGGGTGTGCCATTTGGAATTCTTGACCTCTCCCTTGCACCCACGCCAGCTATTGGGGACAGTGTTGCTGACATCATAGAAGCCATGGGAATTGAACGTTGCGGGGGACATGGCACAACCGCGGCCCTGGCAATGCTGAATGATGCCGTAAAGAAGGGTGGAGTCTTTGCTTCTTCTTACGTGGGTGGACTTTCAGGAGCTTTTATTCCCGTAAGTGAAGATTCAACCATGGCAAGACGGGCACAATCGGGAGATATCACTATTGATAAACTTGAAGCGATGACATCGGTGTGTTCAGTGGGCCTTGACATGATCGCAATTCCGGGAGACACCCCGGCTGATGTTATTTCTGCCATAATCGCTGATGAGGTTAGCATTGGGGTCTGCAATAACAAAACAACAGCGGTCAGGGTTATCCCGGTTCCCGGTGCGGTGAAGGGAGACAATGTTGCCTTCGGAGGGTTGCTGGGCAGTGCAACGGTAATGGAGGCGCATGTGTCATCCCCTTCGATTTTTATACGCCGGGGTGGCAGGATCCCTGCTCCACTGCTGTCATTGCGGAACTAACCATTGACGACATTTTATGTCGATAAAGCCTGGGTGCCATTCCATATACTTTCTGAAAATACCTGTTAAAAGTTGCAACACATTCAAAGCCCACTTCATAGGCGATGTGAATAAAACTGTGGCTGGTTTCGCTAATCAGCCTGGCAGATTCAGTGATACGATATTCATTGATATATTCTTTGAGCTTCTTCCCGGTATATTTCTGAAACATGCGGCCGAGATAATCCGGGCTGATCTCTACAATGTCGGCAAGGTCTTCACGGGTAAGCGGACATGAATAATTGTTCCGTATATACTCGATTACGGTTTCCATGAGATGACAATGCTGAGATGCCACCCTGCCGGTACCATTTGGGTAAATAGTGATGTCTCTAACGTACAGAACCTTTTTAATTACTTTTTTCTCAAAAATAGAATGCCATGCTAAAAAATGTAATCCCAGCATTAATGGCAGAAACATAAAGAATACCGTTACTGTGAAATCACGGGTTAAGAAAAGATAATAGATCATGTCCCTGGTTATAAAAAGAAATGGGATCAGGATATATATTATTATGATGAATATTTTTTTGTCAGGTTTGATAAGGTGCAGGGCATATATACAATATCCGGCCACCAGGATTGCGGAAATCATTATACTGAGACAGCTGACAAGCCGTAGTGTATATATTAATCCGGTTATTTGTAATATCAGCATGATTGAAAAAAGTGAAAGGTAGAAGGTGCACATTATCTTGTTTAATCCCCGAAGAAAAATCCTGTATACATGCTGTAGAATGACGTAGATGAGAGGTGGCGTAATTGTCATGCAGACCAGTATACAGGTTTTCATGGTTTCTGTAGAAAAAGGATTACACTGGGGACACAGTAACAATGTATGGATAATCCATACCCCGCTAAGCAATGCCATGTACAGGTGCATCTTTTTCTGAAAAAGTGAATACCATATCAGGCAAATAACAATATTTATACACAGTAGAAACATTAACAGCAGAAGAAGCAGGTAGCCTGAATAATTGTCAAAAGATATCATATCTACTGATATGTTGCCGGCATGAAGAGGGGAAGATAGTAGCGAACACATGATAAAAAAGACGATAAAATTGTACATGAGGCGAATAATTATTTTCATGATTGCACTTACCATTATTGTATTTAAAAAATATTAACGGATATTAGCGGCATATTCGTTTACAATAAGTGCAGTTTGTTAACCATATTGGACAAAATTTTCTGATATTTGTGCAAAAAAAATCACTTCTCATGAAGTGATTTTTTGAATAATGGTATACCGTACTATTATGATAAGTTGTTCAAACTGGTTTGGATCTTTTCCATTATCTCCTGTAACTCTTCCTGTTTCGCTTTTTCTTTTGCCACGACGTCGGCTGGTGCCTTTGAAAGGAACTTCTCATTTGACAGTTTTCCTTTCACCTTTTTCAATTCACCGTTGATCTTGTCGATCTCCTTTGAAAGACGGGCCGCTTCTTTTTCCATATCGATAAGCCCTTTGAGGGGCATATATATCTCGATATCCGGCATCACTGCCGCGGCATCTGTTTTATCGGGAGAATACGAAGGATCAACATCAGAATGATCCAGTTTAGCCAGTGAGTGAAAATTGGCCTTCTCTGATTCTACAAGTTGCGCAACCAGCTGGCTGTCAGTTTTTAATACAACACTTGCCTTTTTATCCGGCGGTATATTCATCTCACCACGTATATTGCGTATCCTGTATACGATTTCTTTGAATGTTTCGGTTTTATCACTTTCTTCCGTGAAGTCAAAACGGGGATCGTGTTCTGGCCATGAAGCAACGATAAGCCTGCCGCTGTTGCCTGCCACCTTCTCCCATATCTCTTCGGATATAAAAGGCATGAATGGATGGAGAAGCTTTAACGTGGAGGTGAGCACATGATATAAAACCTGTTTTGCCGTTTGCGAGGAGATGGGATTTTCTTCGTCCCCCCCGTACATCCTTGTTTTTGTGAGTTCAAGGTACCAGTCGCAGAATTCATGCCACCAGAAGTCGTAGAGTTCATGTGCGGCGTCGTTAAACTTGTATTCTTCAAGGGCACCTGTGACCGTATCAATAGTCTTGTTCAGCCGGTGAAGTATCCACCTGTCAAAAAGCTCAAGATTGTCAGTATCCAGGGGGGACGGGGTAAAATTATCGCCAAGGTTCATCATGATAAAACGGGTGGCGTTCCATATCTTGTTGCAGAAAGCCCGGTATCCTTCAATTCGTTTTTCTGACATGATGATATCCCGCCCCTGTGCGGCAAAGGCGGCCAGGGTAAACCTGAATGCGTCTGTTCCATACTGGTCCATCATGATGAGGGGGTCGATTACGTTGCCCCTTGACTTGCTCATTTTGTGTCCCTGTTCATCCCGAACCAATGCGTGAATATACACGTCCTTGAAGGGGATATCATCCATAAACTTCAAGCCCATCATTATCATGCGGGCAACCCAGAAGAATATGATATCAAACCCGGTTACGAGCACGCTGGTGGGATAGAACTTTTCAAGGGCTTTTGTGTTGTCCGGCCAGCCCAGGGTAGAGAAGGGCCATAATGCAGATGAGAACCAGGTATCAAGGACATCGGGATCCTGGATGATATTACCAGAACCACATTTCGCACATGTGCTGGGGTCTTCCATTGACACGGTAACATGATCACAATCACTGCAGCGAAAGGCGGGGATTCGATGACCCCACCATAGCTGGCGGGATATGCACCAGTCACGGATATTGTACATCCACTCGAAGTAGGTTTTCTCCCAGTTCTTCGGCACAAAGGTGATACGCCCGTCCTTGACGGCTGCGATAGCTTCATCTGCCAGTGGTTTGATTTTCACAAACCACTGTTTTGAGAGATAGGGTTCGATGACCGTATGACAACGATAACAGTGACCAACTGAATGATCATGATCTTCTGTTTTTACCAGCAGTCCCTTTTCTTCGAGATCTTCCAGAACTTTTTGCCTTGCCTCGTCCCTGCCCAGGCCCTGGTATTTGCCACCGTTTTCATTTATGTAACCGTTTTTATCCAGTATGTTTATCTCTTCAAGATTGTGTCGTTTCCCCATCTCAAAGTCGTTGGGATCGTGGGCGGGGGTAACTTTTACCAGCCCAGTACCAAATTCGCTGGATACATACTCGTCGGCAAAAACCGGAATTTCCCGTTCCATCAATGGTAGAATTACATTTTTACCCACAAGATGGGTGTACCGTTCGTCGTCCGGATTGACGGCTACGCCGGTATCTCCAAGCATTGTTTCAGGTCTTGTGGTGGCAACTGTAATATAATTGTCACTACCAGCGATGGGGTATCGTATATGGTACAGTTTACCGGGCAGATCCTGGTATTCTGTTTCGATATCAGATAAGGCTGTTTCACATCGGGGGCACCAGTTTATGATACGGTATCCCTGGTAGATAAGACCTTCTTCGTACAGGGTGACGAATACCTTTCGTACAGCCCTGGACAGGCCCTCATCGAGGGTGAAACGTTCCCGTTGCCAGTCCAGTGAGCAGCCAAGACGACGAAGCTGACCCTGAATTTGTCCCCCTGAATGTTCTTTCCATTCCCATACACGGGTAACAAAGTTTTCACGTCCCAGGTCATGTTTTGTTTTGCCATCCTTCTGCAGAAGACGCTCAACTACGTTCTGGGTGGCAATTCCCGCGTGATCCATTCCCGGCATCCACATGGCTGCTTTTCCCATCATTCGCTGCCACCTGATAAGTATGTCCTGCAGTGTATTATTGAGGGCATGCCCCATATGCAGGTTGCCGGTCACATTGGGGGGAGGTATCACTATGGAATACGGCTCTCCTGGATCATTATCATCAGCATGAAAGAGATTTTCTTTCTGCCAGATGTGGTACCATTTTTCTTCAACTGATGTGGGGTCGTATGACGAAGGCATTTCCATAAGGCTGTTTCCTGTACTCGCATTATATTGTATGTGAAAGTCAATAACCCGCCGCGAAAGGGGATGTCAATTCATTTTTGAGAAGGACGATGGCGCTGATAAAGGTGGGAAATTTATAAACCTGGTATTACGATAATCCAGGTTTATTCTTGAAATATGGTTCAAACTTTTCCCTGTCAATAGCAAGCAGCCTGGAACGGATATCAGTAATACTTTCAAAATCATAGTTTTGAAATTCAAAATAGTCAAGCATCCAGAGATATTTATTTATCAGCCTGGGGACAATATTTGATGTCCGTATGCGATCTTTGCTCATGGTCTGGTAATTCTGTTCAAGTGTGTAAATCTCACGTTTTAACTGTTCAACCTGTTGGGAATTGAGATGACGTTTTACGTAAAAAATGTCATGGAGAAATCCGTATACTGGTATCCATTCGCGTACTTCCTCAATTTCAGGATTCTCCTGTTTAATTATGGCAATAATATCATGTATGGGCCGGGCCTTGATGAGGGTGAGATCAATTTCTGAGGGATCTATAAGAAATGCTTCTCTGAAATAGAGAAGGGATTTGGGGATATCATTCTTATGAAAATAGGCCTCTCCCAGCAGGGCTAGCAGAAAAGCATTGCTTCGATACGAACTCCTGGCATATTCAAGGGCCTCTATGGTATGAGCATATTCGCCAAGACGCAGGAAACAGGTGCCCAGCTGCAAGAGTAGTGTGAAATTATCGGTTGGATTTTCCCTGTCATTGAAGGCTATTTTATAATGCTCAGAGGCGGTAAAAAAAATGTATCTCATAACCGAGTTGTAGGCAGTTGAACCGGAAAGATTCTTTTCTTCCGCGTAGCTGGTGAATTGTTCCCATTGTTTCATAAGAAAATCAGCGGTATCCCTTCCCGGGTTCAACTCTTCGATAGTTTTTTTTCGGTTTTGCCAGAACTTGGCGGCCCTGTATCCTTCAGCCAGTCCGGGATAATCAGGGTTAGTGGACATAAGTGTATCCAGCTTTTCCACGGCAGCGAAAAAGCTTCCTTCCTCAATAAGACGGAATGCCTCGTTACTTCCCGTCAGAAGAGGATCGTCATTGAATGTTAACTGTCCGTCCTGGTCCATATGTTATTACAATTCTACCGGGGTATACCAGCTGTTCAGCGCATTGCTGTGAGTGAATACTATAACCTGACGCGATTGTGCTGTTTTTTCAATAATCTTCCCGAATGCATCAATTTTATCCTCATCTATAAAAACAAGGGGATCATCAAGAATTAAAGGAATTGAGACACCAGAATCAACCAAAAAATCATGGAGGGCACATTTTATTGCCAATTGAAGGAGGTGAGAAAACGAAACATTGCGGGTACTGTCAGTATGATTTTTTTCCATTACATTGACAATGGTATTCATGTCAATTGGTTGAGAATAACTGGACCCGGTTAATTCCCTGAATATCGATGCTGTTGTATGCACAAGCTGTTCCATTTGTATTTGCATTCTATTCTGTATCGATTCGTCGAAAAGATCAAGCAGGTATTTCACGTGCTTCTGCCTTCTGGTAAGAGTATCTAACATTTCATTGTATTCGTCAAGCTGCTGTTCAAGTTGTTTCTGTTCATTCGTTGCGTCCGGACTTTCCTGGAGATTAAATGATATGCTGTCGGCAATTTTCTGTTTTGCGGTGAGCTCGCTTGTCAGTGTGTCTATTTTTTCAATGGTTTCATCCATCATGGTAAGCAGTGACTCTTCATCGTTCAGTATCTCCGCATCAATTCCTGCCATGTTGGCCATTTCCTGTATGGTTCCCGATAAGCTTTGCAGGTCTGCTTCCAGCGCTTCTTTTTTTTCTTCCAGGCTGGAATTGATATATTGTTCATTATGCGCCTTCTTCAGCATGTAAAGATCCAGTTGTTTCTCGTTAAATTCTCCGTATTCTTCAAAATACTGTAAAAGAAATTCATAAATCTCTTCAAGGTCAATATTCTGCATGTCGATGTCATTTGCCCGTAATATATTCTCCAGCTTCTGCTCAAGATCCTGTTTTTGTTGTTCCAGGTTATATATTACCGATGAGTGGAAAAGACGATACCTGTATATTATATGTGAAATATAGCTGAGAAGCTGCATAATGATCATGCTGCCGATAATAATCACTTTTTCGTCACGGCTTAGTATGAGTGAAGTTTGCAGGAATAACCATACTACAGCTGCCAATACCAGCAGGTTTATTCCTGCAAGTATACTGCCTACACGCCTGACCCTCGATTCACGTTTAAAAAGTTCATTTTCAATTTTTTCATTAATAGTCCGTATCTCCCTGTACCTGTCCTGCATATGCTTAATGTTGTTCTTCTTTGCCTGGTCGAAATTTCTAAATTGAGGGTATGACTTCTCCAGTTCTTTTTCCCTGGCGGCGATCTCCTTCTCCTGTTCTATCCCGGTCTTAATTTTTTTCTGTATATTCTGTATATCTTGAACAAGGGTGTTTTTCCTGGAACAGGCCTCCAGTATCCTGGATATGTGATTTTTGCGAATACTGAAGGCATCAATCTTGCTGGATATGGATTTAATCTCCTCGTTGTACCGGGCAAGTTCACCTTGTTGTTTTTCTCTCTTGGATGCATTGATTTTCATTAGTTCAAGTTTTTTTACCGTGTCCTTGTGAAGACGTTCGAATTTGAAAGTCTGGTTCATTAGCTCATTGTGTACTTTCGATGAAATGTCCCTGTTGCTGTAAGATTCCTGGATTGCACTATATGCTGCGTAATAATTGCTGCGGTCCTGTAGCAACAGGAAGTCTATGGAGTCCCGTGAAACAGGGGGAAGGTTGTCAAGATCAACGGCAGATGGCAGGTAACCGGCTGCAATGAAGCCATGGAAGCCAATGTTGCGGTAAAAGTCAGACAGCCGGACGAAACCGTTTTTTGACTGCAATTCATGTACGATGTCAGAAATTGAGTTACCGGTATTGTTAATTTTATGAGAATGTAAAATGCTTCCCCTGTCGTTCACCGTGTTTATGGAGCAATGATTCATGTCCTTTCGCATGAACCTGTAGGTGGCGTTATCAAACCTGGTATCGATTTCAATGGAGATGTTTTTCCATGATTCCCCTTCAAGCAGTGGAGAAGACGTGAATGGAAAGATGGCATCAATCATGGCCCGGGAAAGAAGCGTTTTCCCGGCATTGTTTTTTCCATGCACAACGGTAATGCCGTCATTAAGTACAATGGTTTTGTCCTGGAATACACCGGGACATGTTGCTATGCATTTCTTGATTCGCACAGCAATTCCTCCGGTGTGAATTGTTTTGATGTATTAATCCTGTGCAGTATTTCAGCAAGGATAGTCTTGTCGATATCTCCGGGAATCATGTCTTCTTTTACCAGTTCCTGTAACCTTGTCATAAGTGTTCCCCTGAGTGAATGCTCAGACGCATGCTGCATTATCAAAAGATGCAGGTCGGGTATTGAATTATCCATAAGTCTGAAATCTGCACACCTGTCCTGAAGAGCATTAAAAATACCTTCGATTGGAAAGGACCTGTTCCCTGAAAGGGTAACCCTGAGTACAGTTCGGGGAGAAGCCGATGCGTTAATAGTATTCACCAGTTCAACCTGGGAGTTGATTGTTTCGCAGTCTATATGCAATTCTTCAAGGCTCAATGTATTTACAGCCAGCCTTTTAATCTGCATAATGTCCGATCCAGCCACATGTATGGACAATACATATCGATCACCGGTCTCATCGGGTGATGTGGCTTCGGGACTTCCCGGGTAGGCACCAATGATCCTGTTCTGAAACTTATATAGCTTGAAATTGTGATTATGCCCCAGGGCGTAAAAGTCAAGATCCAGGGATTTTACCGCTTCTCGTGGAAGCTTGTATACGAGACTTTCACCGGTGGGATTTCCCGGGTCAAAGTCAATATGGAAAACTCCCAGGTGGAATCCTTCGCTGTCACATTTTTGAATGGTGGCAACATCCTGTGTATCAAGTGCCGGCTTGCTGTATATGTACAGGTTTGTGCCGTTCTTTTCTATATGAACCGGGGATACCGGGTGATCGTTAAGAAATGTGTGGCTTGCCGGAATATAAAGCAGGTTGCTGAGATTAGGAATATCACGGAACTCACTTTCACCCGCGGTAAATATCACATCAATACCGGCATCAATAAGTGACTGCAGTTCTGAATTCATTTGCATGAAGGTATAGGTGTCTGCAAAAGGGCCTTCAAAAAGGTCACCGGCTATGATGAGAATATCATGTTCATGCGCAAGGGATACGATCTTTTTGAAGGTATCCAGCCGCACAGAGTCATCAATTCCTGTATCCGGGGAAACAGCTCCCAGGTGTAAATCTGCCATTAATAGTATTTTCATCATATCAGTTGTACCGATTGCGGCTTTTATTATCCATAATAATATTGTTGCATTCGCCTACATGATTGTATAGATTGTCTTATCCGTCAATTAATACTTGAATAATCAGGGTGTAATGGCTTTTGCCATCAAGATAAAGATACTATGAGCCATATTCTTATTGTCGATGATAGTCCAGCAATTCTTGAATATATTGAGGACGTATTAACTGTTTCCGGCCATACCGTGAAAAAAGGATCAAATGGGGCTGAAGGACTGGCAGAATTGCAGAAAGAACCCTTTGATCTGATTATTTCAGATATGGCAATGCCAGTTATGGATGGCCTGGAATTGATACAAAAAGTCCGTTCTACAGACCTGGAGATCCCCATAATAATGATTACCGGGGTTGGGGGTGTGCCTGAGGCCGTGCAGGCTATAAGGCATGGAGCCAGTGATTTTATCACCAAGCCTTTGAACGCGGATGAGTTTATTATCAAGGTTGAGAAAAACCTTGAGACTGTACGTCTGAAACGTGAGCTTGCCTACCTGAAGTCGTCAAAAAAGAGCAACAGGGGAGTTAATCTTCTTATAGGTGACAGCCCTCCCATGGAACAGTTGAAGCGCCAGATTTTACAGGTGGCCCCGACTAATGCATCAATAATGGTGCTGGGTGAAAGCGGAACAGGTAAAGAACTTATCGCAAGGGCTATTCATAATGAAAGTGACCGCTCTGACAGGGCTTTTATCCCTATCGACTGCAGCACCCTGACCGAATCAATTATTGAATCAGAGCTTTTTGGTCATCTCAAGGGTGCCTTTACCGGTGCTGACAGGACACGCAAGGGGATGTTTGAAGAGGCCCACATGGGCACCATTTTCCTTGATGAGATAGGTAACCTCTCGTTGCAGGTTCAAAGTAAGCTGCTTAGATTTCTTCAGGAACGTGAGATTAAACCTGTTGGGTCCAGCAAACCCCTGAAAGTTGACGTGCGGGTTATAAGTGCCACTAATGCGGATATTCGGGGACAGATCGAAAATGGAAGTTTTCGTGAAGACCTTTATTATCGCCTGTCCGGGATAGAAATGAATGTTTCCCCCCTTCGTGAAAAAGTTGAGGATATACCCCTCCTGGTAGAACATTTTATCGAAATCTTCTCACGGGATCTCAACAAGACTGTAAGCTGCATGGACAAAGAAGCCCTTGAGATCCTTCAGCAACGGGAATGGAAGGGAAACGTGCGTGAACTTGCGCATATGACCGAACATGCTCTTATACTTGAATCAAAACCAGTAATTGGTGTAGATACGATAATGCATGTTTTGCCTGAGAGGAGGGAGGAGACAACCGACAACTCTTCCCCGTTGCAGCTTTCCATTGCCATGTCAGGGTTTGAGAAAAAGCACATCCTCAAGGTTCTCAAGATCGCCGGAAATAACAGGGCAGAAGCGTCCCGATTGCTGGGAATCAGCCGCAGCGTATTATATGATAAGCTGAATAAATACCAGATCTAGATCATCCAAGCATCGCCTCGAGGTCTTCAAGGCTGAATGGCTTTAAAAGTACATGAAGATTCTTGTCAGAAGTAAAATCTTCCAGTATTGAATGTGCATCGGTTCCGGAAATAAGTATGACCGGTATATCCATCTTGTGGCGCCTGATGGTATGAAGAACTTCTTTGCCACTCACATCCGGTATAACCAGGTCGAGAAATATCAGATCAAAAGTAAGGTAGCTATTCTTGATCAACTCGATACCTGCCTTGCCACTTGATGTGTTCTGCACATAACACCCGCAGTCTTCCAGGTATGTTTTCAGCATGGAGGTTGTTTCTTCACTGTCATCAATGATCAGTACCCGATTGTAAGGTATTGTGCTCTCAGAGTATCCACCCGGGGGAGTTGCCTCGGGCAGTACAACAAGGGCGGTAGTTCCCGTGCCGGGAGAACTGTGAATTGAAAGGTTACCGCCATGACGTTTTAAATGACCATAGGCAATTGCAAGTCCCATACCGGCATGTTTGCTGGACTCCCTGGTGGTGAAATAAGGCTCGAAGGCATGTGAGATAGTTTCATGGTCCATACCCTCGCCTGTATCGGTGATACTTACCTGTATAAATCTATTTTCGCTTGAGTCAACAAGCTGATCCTGGATTTCTGATGAATATACATGACATACGTCAATCTTGATGGTACCACTGTCAAAAATAGCTTCTGAAGCATTACGGAAAAGCTCAATAAACACCTGCCTGATCTGGTTTACATCGGCAAATACCCGGTAACGTGCCGATTCTATGTTTTTTTCAATGGTGATATTCCTGTGTATTCCCGGAGTGGCGCCAAGGGCAAACATTATTGGACTGTGAATGTCGATATATGATGGATTGTAAATCTGTCCCCGGGCAAATCCAAGAAGCTGGTTGGTGAGGGTGGCGGCTTTCATCGACGCATCGTGAATTTTTTCGACAAATCGATAGTTTGAATCATCCTGGCTTATCTTTCGAAGTAATATCTCTGAAAAACCCGAGATGCCGGCCAGGATGTTGTTGAATTCGTGGGCAACCCCGCGGGCCAGTCTTCCGATACTTTCAAGTTTTTTTGCTTCCATGTATTCATGTTCTTTCTTTCGTTTATCTGTTACGTCTTCAAGCATGAGCACAAGACCTGAGGGGGACACGGAATCACCCAGGTATGGAAAGGCCTTGCCGGATAGCGTATAGGTAACTGTCTCGTTGTCTCTTGTGGCGGTATAAGGATACGGTGGTATCTCCATTATCCTGCCCTTGAGAACCTCCCGGAGAAGAATTTCAATACCCTCTGATTTTAACTGGGGATCTTCCCAGAGATTGTATTCATTAAAAGTATCATCAGAGAAATCCAG
Organism: uncultured Leptospiraceae bacterium; assembly: GCA_964629365.1. GTDB lineage: Bacteria > Spirochaetota > UBA4802 > UBA4802 > UB4802 > M55B154. The sequence continues at coordinate 63,465 of CAZVRB010000004.1, read as the reverse complement.
TATGCCCCTGAAGGATTTGTTGAAGCGCTTGATAGAACCATCGATAGTAAAATGTATAATGGCATAAGGGGCATACAAAAAGAGGTTCTCAGAAAAATAAAATGACTGCATCATCTCTTCTTCGAGCCGTTTTCTTTCGGAAATATCACGCAAAATGGCATGAATGCGAATAGTTTTGCCATCCCTGTCTTTTATGTATATATTTTTATCTTCGATCCAGCGTGTTATTCCATCTGCAGTTTCCATTTTAAATGTGATGGAGGGATAGAGAATGCCGTCGGTAACATCTCTCCACTTTGAGAGGATTTTTTTCCTATAGTCCAGGGGAATGTTTTTTGCAAGTTGCTTGATATTGGTAATGCTGCCGGAAGGAACACCGAGGGCGGTCAGGGCAGCGGTATTAATGTAGTTAATGTCTCCTGATGGGTATTCAATGGATAGTATCAGGTCTGGTATATTTTCAATGAGTTCGGCAAGTTCTGCAGGGGTGAGGCCGGGTATGTTTTTTCCCATTACCAGTAACTTCTTTTTATTTTTAAATTCTTTTTAATCATCAAAAAAATATTCTAAGAAAGAAAATCCCCACTGTCAATTTTTTATTGTGGGAGGACATTAAAATTGACATTTTATATATTGTATACCATAAGGGAAAACTATATATAACTATAATTAGTACTTGACGTTGATCGGGGTGGGATGTTCAGTAACCGGCATACAGTGTTATATTCAGGTGAGAATGCAAATGACCAAAAAGAAAACTGATAATAGTACAGATGATACCCAAAAAAGCTGGGTAGAGGGTGTTCCTTTCAAAGTGCTTCTGGCGCTTTTCGTGGGATTTTCATTATATATGCTCGTCTCTGCCATAGTAGTAGTTGTGCTGACCAGGCCTGAGAAGCAGGTACGTGTGCCCAACGTGGTGGGCAGACAGTTTATTGACGTGTATAACAGCATAAGCCGAAAGGGTCTCAGGCCGGAGATACGATTTTATGATGTATATGATATTGACAATGGTCTTGTGCTGGAGCAATACCCTGAAAGTGGTAATATTGTATCTGACGGAAGCACAGTTCGCCTGCTTGTCAGTAGAAGCAGCCTGAAGATGGAAGCCCCTAACCTGGTTGGAATTGAACTTCCTTTTGCCCTGAATAAACTTAAAAATATGCATATACATGACAAGACGATAACTATCAACCCGGGGGTTATCTCCTACCTGCCTTCAGATAAAACTGCGGGAAATATCATTATTGCGCAGGATCCTAAACCGGGTGAGAGGATCACTCCTGAAAGAAAAATTAACCTGCTGGTTTCAACGGGAAAAACAGGGGTGGACGCAAAGATGCCTGATTGCCAGGGACAGTCCATAAATCTTGCCTACGACCTGTTGATGGCCCACAACGTGGAAATCTCTGAGGAGATAGTCAAAACCGGTTTGCAGGATAAAAGCGGTATTATCGTATCCCAGTCGCCCCGTCCCGGTACAGCAATAAGCAAGGGGCAGACAGTAGTGGTGAAGGTGCTATATTACCCTCTTAAAAATCATCCGTACCGGGCATTTGAGAAAATTGATTATACAATTCCTTCAGACGAAGAAGAGGGGCTGTTTGAGGCATACGTTGAGGACAACCAGTCAAAGCGGCTGCGTTTTTCACGAACCATGAAACCCGGTAGCGTTATATCATTTGTATTTCATCGAACCGGTAATTCACGGGTAACCCTTCTCAGGGACAAGAAACAGGTAAAGGTGTTCACGGTTAATGTGGAAGAATTTGAATAACAGTATAATGGTGTCACCATCTGTTATCGCTACTGACCTGTGTACACTGGGCAGTGAAATCGGACAGGTGGATCCGGACATAGTAGACTGGTTGCACATGGATGTTATGGACGGTCATTTTGTCCCCAATCTTACTTTCGGTCCGGCTTATATTAAGAATGTTCGTGATCATTCACCTGTTCCCCTTGATGTGCACCTTATGATTGAACGGCCGGAAGATTCAATAGATTCATATATTGACATTAATCCTGAATGTATAACTATACATTACGAGAGCACCCGTTTTCCGGTACGTCTATTGCAGAAAATCCGTTCTGCGGGTATCCTGGCGGGGATCAGCCTCAACCCGTCCACACCGGTTGATGTATTGTTTGATCTACTCGAATATGCTGACATGGTATTGATCATGTCGGTTGACCCCGGGTTCTATGGTCAGAAATTCATGCCGATGTCATTGAAGAAAATTTTGCGATTAAAAGAATATATTACACAAAACGGTCTTAATGAACATACAGCAATACAGGTTGATGGTGGAATAACTGTTGATAATATATCAGAAATAGTAAAAGCAGGTGCCAGGATTATTGTTGCCGGCAGCGCCGCCTTCAGGGGGGGCACGGTAAACAATAATGTACAGGCCATAAAGGACGCGGCCCTGCATGGTTTTCCTGTGTTATAATGTAAATCATGTGCTATTCTAATAACCGGGAGCCTTTCAAATTTCGAAAGGCTGTAGTTATTAATATTGACAAAAAAAGCAGGTATTTAATAATCATCCTCTAATTATGACAGGAGGTAGTATCAGTGGCGGTTAAGATTCGATTACAGCGAGTAGGGACAAAAAAGAAGCCCTTTTATAGAGTGGTAGCTGTTGATGGACGTGAAAGACGGGACGGAGTAGTTATTGACACACTGGGGCAGTATCAGCCGATCGCTGCGGACAATCAGTTTAATGTCAATGAAGAGAAGGTTCTTGACTGGCTGAATAAAGGCGCGCAACCATCGGACACGATACTTCAGTTACTTAAAAAATCGGGTATCTGGAAAAATTTCAAGAAGGCATAATACACAGCCCCGGAGGTAGAGATGAATTATAAAGATCTCGTGGAATATATGGTGAAGTCGCTTGTGGATTATCCTGATGAAGTTGAAATACGTGAGATTGAAGGTGAAAAGTCAACAATACTCGAACTTAAGGTAACCAAGGACGATATTGGTAAGGTAATTGGTAAGCATGGGAGAATAGCCCGTGCTATAAGAACCATAATTAATGCCTCTGCAACTAAATCAGGAAAAAGGGTAGTACTGGAAATTCTTGATTGAGCACTGTTGAATATTTACGAATAGGGAAGATCACGGGTACACACGGACTTGAAGGTCGACTGAAAGTATATATTATTACTGATGACCTGGATCGTTTCAATGGTACGATACCCGTATACGTGAATATCCGTGGAAACCATAAAAAATTCCATGTAGATGAATTTATTTCCACAAAGCACAGGATTGGTATACTTCGTTTCAGGGAAATGCCGGGAAAAGAGATGGCCCAGTCGCTGACTGGATGCGAAATCTTTATAGATGTTCAGGATGCTGAAAACTCCAGAAAAAATCTGGATAATGATACATTTTTTTATTATGATATTATTGGCTGCAGGGTATATCATAAGGGGAAAGTTTTTGGAGTGGTTCATGAGATTGTTGAGGCAGCCTCAAATGATGTACTTGTTATCATGACTGAAGATGGCAGGGAATACATGATCCCCTTTGTAGAAAATATGGTTGACACTGCCAATATTAAGCAATCGCGTATAGATATTTCGCCCGTTGAAGGGCTGCTTGAAATACAGGAGTAATTGAGAAAATATCGAGTCATAACACTGTTCCCGGAGTTCTTCGAAAGTCCCATACGGACCGGGCTTATGGGTAAAGCTCTTGAAAAAGGGCTTTTCTCCATTGATCTCATACAGTTGCGGGATTATGCCGAGGATGCCTATGGTCATTGCGATGATTATCCTTATGGGGGCGGTTCTGGAATGGTGCTTATGCCGGGTCCCCTGAGCAGGGCTATTGAAGATCACGCAAAGGGTGCCACTGTTATATATCCATCACCAGGTGGGAAACTGCTTACGCAGGACATTGTAAAAGAACTGGCTGCAATTGAAGATATTTGTATTATCTGTGGCCATTACGAGGGTGTTGATCAGCGCGTTATTGACCGGTATGTGGATATTGAGCTGTCAATCGGCGACTATGTTGTTTCCGGTGGAGAATACGCCGCACTGGTTATTATAGATGCAATCGGGAGGCAGGTGCCCGGCTTTATGTCCAATCCTCAATCTATTGTTGAAGAGAGTTTTGAGGATCACCTGTTAGAGTATCCGCAGTATACACGGCCAAGGGAATTCGATGGCATGGAAGTGCCGGATGTGCTGCTGAGTGGTAATCATGAAAAGATCAGGCAATGGCGGCTTGAGAAAAGTATTGAGAAGACAGGACAGGTTAGACCTGATATATACAGTACGTATTGCAAGAGAACAGGAAGAGGAGAAAAGAAATGAATGTAATCGATTCGCTTAAAAATGAGATGTCCCCTGTACAGAGAGAGAAAAATTTCGAAGTTGGTGATACCATAAAGGTACATTACAAGATAGTTGAGGGGAACAGGGAACGAATACAGGTTTATGAAGGTATCGTTATTGCTATAGATAATAAAGGTATCAGTACCACCTTTACGGTGAGAAGGATTTCCTATGATATAGGTGTTGAGAGGATATTCCCACTGTTTTCACCAAGGATTGATAAAATTGAAGTGGTGCGAAAAGGCAAGAAACGTCGTGCCAAGCTGTATTTCCTCAGGGAAAGAAGAGGAAAGTCGGCAAAATTGAAGGAACGCCGTTTCATAAAGGAAAGCGTAAAGAAGAAAGCGTCACCAGTACCTGACGCAGGTCCCATTGAGGTTCCAGGTGAAGCTGCCACGTCGACGGGTGAAGATACTACTACCCAGACTGCAAACGTGGAAGATACCTCAACGGAATAACAGTAGTCAATGCAGTGAATATTTCGCCGCAAAGCCTGCCGGATTTTTCTATCGAACTGCAATGCCGTGATAATGGCCGTAGTTTTATTGGAGGAATTGATGAAGCAGGACGCGGCGCCCTGGCAGGGCCGCTGGCTGTGGCCCTGGTAGTGTATGATAAAAGTCTGTTCACTTCCCCAGCCGTAAATCTTGCCGGAATAAACGATTCGAAAAAAGTAGCTAAACAAAAACGTGCCGGTGTTCTTGAACTGGTAAAAAATAATGCCCTGTGGTATGATTGTGTATTCGTGTCACCTGACATTATAGACAGGTATAATATTAACGGGGCTACCGAATACGGTATACAGGAACTGATACGGAGGGCCACCGTGGCACTGGATTTTATAATTCTGGATGGTTCATTTCGTTTTTCACTTCCCCTGCCGTATCTTTCAGTAAAGAAGGGTGATTCAAAATCATTGAGTGTAGCTTCAGCATCAATTCTTGCAAAAGTGACCCGGGATACACATGTAGCCGGATACGAACATATATATCCTGGATATAAATTTGGAGAACACATGGGATATGGAACCCTGGCACATCGCCAGATATTGATGGACAGGGGGCCAACACCGGTACATCGCAGATCGTATGAGCCCCTTGCCAGCATGCTCCATTATCCCTTTACCCTTTTCGAAAATGAAAATTAATAAAGTAACCGGATCGCATGTACAAAAATCCGAAACCGGCGGCCAGGCACTTTCACGGTTGAAGGTTGGGCAGACGGTTATGGCTTCAGTGGTAAGAAGACAGGGGCCACACAGGGCACTCCTGGATATCAGGGGGAGTAAAATTGATGCCACCTTCAAAGACGGTGTGCCCGATGTGAACAGGATGAAATTACTTCTTGAAAAGGCTCAGGGAGACAGGTACGTGTTCAGGATTGAACATGGGCAAGGTAAATCAGCCCTGCGGGAATATATCGCGGATGTATCCGTGTTTCACAGGGATCTGATCTCGGATTCACTTCTTCATTCTCTAGGAGACAAGATTAACTCTTCAACAGGGAAGGTTGAATCGCTGTATATTTTAAACAGGTTGCTGCATGAATTGATTTCAGCTAAAGCTGTTTCAAAGAGCTCACTTTCAAGCCTGCTCAATATATTACTTAAAAAGGGGGTGAGTCCCCAGGATTGTGCTGTTTTTTCTTTCCTTTTTTCGAGAAATATGAGTATACTTACAGAGATATTGAATGTACTATTCAGGCAGTTCTTTCAAAAGCAGTATTTGGAAGAAAAGGGTCGTTGGAAGCTGGATTCCCACCGCATGGAACAGGCTGTGGGAAAGGTGTTTGATGTGCTGAAAAATGACCCTGATGCGAAGGTTCTTGTCTCAATGATATATGAACTGCTGGCAGGAGATGGAGAGGAAATAAACGGTGCTGCTTTAAAGGAGTTGCCGGTATTTGATGATGAAAACTTTACACCTGCCAGGATTGTACTTAATGAAGATACTATTCTGGTGAGTGTCGACATGTCGGCAACAGGACGCGTGGAAGTATTGATCAATTCTGTTAGTGAAAGGATTAAGGTCAATTTTTATTGTCATGAACATGAGGGCATGAATATGCTGCGAAGCAGCCAGGAGGAGCTTGCCCAAACCCTGGCTGACAGGTTGCAAAAAAAGATAGAAATCTGGTTTTTTGGCCCGGACGAAATAAAACAAAAAATTATTGCAATTAATCAAAACCTGCTTTTTACTATTGGTATTGACATAACAGTGTAATTATGAAAGAAGAAAAAAAAGCAGCAGCAATAGAATATGATGGGAAAGGCACCATTCCCAGTATAATTGCTGCTGGAAAAGGAATCCTGGCAGAAAAACTATTAGAAGTTGCCAGTGAACATAATATAACAATTTATAATGATAAAGATCTTGCCGAGGTCCTTGCTGAATTAGAACCGGGCACGGATATCCCGGAACATCTATTTACTGCGATGGCCGAGGTTCTTGCCTATTGTTACAGGGTTAATGAAAGTTTCAGGCAAAAGATTGAATAGTGTAAACAGGTAACCGGAGAATATGGCGGAAATGAGGAAGATACCAGTTGAAGAGTTGAAACCGGGTATGCGGTTTGATAAGCCAGTATATATTGATAAAAACAATATGCTGGTATCAGCCAATATCAGCATCAAAACAGATGATATCAAGAAGCTTATGCGGTGGGGAATAAGTGAAGTTGAAACTTCGGGAAACCTGCTTTCAACTGACAATGAGCTGCAGGCGGCTGCGGTAAAATCATCAGGGCAGTCAAGTGAAGATGCACGAAAGATTTTAGAAGAATACAATGTTCTGCTTACCAAGAGAAGAGCGCTTATTGAAGTACATAAGGAAGCATGTGATGCAATAACCAATGTGTACAATTCAATTAAGGCTGAAGAAATATTCACAACCGACCAGATAGAAGTTTCACTTTCAAAGATTATTGATCTCATGAAAGAGAATAAAAATATATTCCTTTTTCTGTATGGTCTTGACGAAGGAAAAAATTATCTTGTAGTTCATTCCGTGAATGTTACTTTTTATTCACTTCTTATAGGGATGGCATTAAAGTACACACCGGTAAAGCTGCGTGAATTGGGCCTGGGAACAATGCTGATCGATGCCGGGATGGTAAAAATGCCGGCATACATAATACATAAGCAGTCAAACCTTACTGATCATGAGTTTAACCAGATAAAAACTCATCCGCTACTGGGTTACAGGGCCCTTCGACAGCTTGGGAAAGTCCCCGAAAAAAGTGCCAATATTTGCCTGCAGCATCACGAACAATTCGATGGAAAGGGATATCCAAGGGGGCTTAAAGGTACACAAATCGATGAATACGCAAGAATTGCCTCTATCTCTGATTCGTATGAGGCACAGATTGCCAGCAGAAGCTATAGAAAACGGCTGTTCTTTTATCATGCCATGAAAAATCTTCTTTCAAGCGGCATTAACAGGTTTGATCCTGTTATTCTGCGCGTTTTCCTTTCAAGGATGTCTGTATACCCAATTGGATCCATAGTGGAGCTTAATGATAATAGTGTAGGTATTGTTGTTGGTTCGGTGCCGCAGAAGCCGCTCAGGCCCCTGGTAAAATTAATCTTTGACAGCGAAAAAAACCCTATTGAAGAGACCCTCATAATTAATCTGCTTGAAGAGTCTTCTTTGTATATCACCCGCGCCATGGATGAATCAGAAGTGGGCGTTAACCTGTTTGACGTGTTGTAATCAATGTCCTCGAAAAAAAACCAGTCTAATATACTTCATGGGAATGCGGGTGAAGAAACCGCATGCCATTTCCTGGTTGAGAAGGGATTTACAATTATTGCCAGGAATTTCAGGTATGGCAGGTATGGTGAGCTTGACATTGTCGCAGTACGGGATTTGCTGGTAGCATTCGTGGAAGTAAAGGCCAGAAGCGGCAATGCCTATGGTGGCGGAGAATACGCCATATCTGCACGAAAAAAGAAGACACTGCGGACTGTGGCAAGGCATTTTCTTATACAATATCCACGGTATGATAAAGCTGAAATCACATGCAGATTTGACCTTATCACCATAAATGAAGGAACTGTGCAATGGATACAGGATATTGTGAGATAACCTGGTTTTTATCCCCATCCTTTGCATATTTTTCCACGAATTTATAAGAATCGTTAAATAACAAGCCCCCTTTTACCGATCCATTAATCAGGTCAGCTAACCTGTTCAAGGAGGGACAGGTGACCGAAATAAGGGGTAACTATATGAAACGTCTCATGAACAAGGATGATCGTGAGATAAAAAACAGACCAGGTGAAGGCATATCTGGAAAGGTCAGGGAATATCGGGAAAAGATATCTGATGAAGCATACCTGGATCATGCCATTAACAGAATTGCAACTGATTTATCTCACTATCTCACCAAGTAATCGCAGTAGAGGTTAGCTGATAAGACCCATTGCGAATCGGCCTGAGCTTTGCTCAGGCCGATTACAACTAAACACTATGGAACAAAGAGAATCATATTTTACCGTTTCTGAAAATAGAAGACTAAAAATACTATTCCTGGTATTATTTTTAATCGTAATTGCCAGTCTCGGGTATATTTTCCGCTATTATTTCTGGCCTTTCCTTTTTGCCATTATATTCTATATGGGTTTAAAGCCACTTCTGGATTATATTTTAAAATATCTTAAAATCAGGCTTCTTTGCTCAACAGTGTTGATAATTTTCCTCATCGCTGTTATTCTTATACCGCTCTTTATTCTACTGGTTGCACTTGCAAACCAGACATACGCGTTTTATCTTTTTCTGCAGCAATCATTTGATCCTCTTGTTTTTCAGCAATTGCTGCATAAAAGTGACATGGCACAAGAGCTGATTGGGATTTTGAATATATCAGAAACAGAAATAATGCAAAAGATAGTGGCATACCTGCAAAGAATGTCACTTAATTTCTTTTCAAATCTTACCGGTCTGCTTTCCTTTTCTATAAAATTCGCCCTGGATTTCTTTTTTATGTTATTGATACTGTTCTTTCTATTCAAGGACGGGTATCGACTTGAAGAGCCTTTTTACAGGATTCTTCCATTCCCTGATGATATTGAGATGGATGTAATTGACCGGCTTCGCCAGGTAATCAAGATACTTCTTGCCGGTAATCTTTTAATTATGGTGCTTCAGGGATCAATGGTAGGTGTGGGGTTTATTATTGGTGGAGTAGGTATGCCGCTTTTGTGGGGGAGTATCGCAGCAATATTCTCATTGATCCCGGTTATAGGTACTACTTTTGTATGGGTGCCCGCGGTGTTGTACCTGGTTGCGCTGGGTCAATTCGGTGATGCGGCAGTTGTGGCTATCTGGTGTCTTGCCTGGTACCTGTTACTTGAAAACCTGGTGAAACCTGTTGTGTTTGGTGAACAATTGAAGTTTCACCCTCTTATTTTCTTTTTTCTTCTCATTGGAAGCATCCAGGCTTTTGGGCTTCCCGGCGTTATTATCGGACCTATCCTGCTTACACTGTTTTTCACTTTCTGGGAAATGTACTGGTTGATTGACGCATATACCAATAAAAAAAGGGAGGCAGGTATTGAGTCTGTTGAAGAAGATATTGATATGTCAGTTGATTGAAACATTCTGGAACAAGGATTCAATCTGACCAGAGTAGACCGAATACCTGTTTTTACCCTGCTGTTTGCTCCAGTACAGGGCTTTGTCCGCCGCACGAATCATTTCGTCAACACCAACAGCATGAGATGGATAACTTGAAATGCCGATCGATGCGGTAACTCCTTTTTCTATGCCGTCAAATGGGACCTTCCCCAGGCTGTATACGATACGGCAGGCGACTTTTTCAGCATCGGGAATGGGGGTTCCGGGAAGTATTATTGAAAATTCTTCACCTCCATATCTGGCAACCGTGTCATAACGTCTGCATGCCTTCAGTACCCTCTTGGCGAATTCATGCAATACCTTGTCACCAAGTTGATGTCCATGTGTATCATTCACCTTCTTGAAGTCATCAATATCAAGCATCATTACACTGCAAATACGTTCTTTTCTGCTGGATAATTGGATCTCCTTTTCAAGGGCATCCATAAAATATTTACGGTTAAACAGGCCGGTTAATGCATCTGTAAGGGAAATTTTCATGTAATAATCACGTTCACGTGCGGCCTTGATAAGACGTTTTCGTTCAAGCGCCTTTTGAATAACTATAAGCAGGTGGTCATGATTTATCGGCTTGACGATATAATCCAGGGCGCCTGATTTCATGAATTCAACAGCATCGTTTATGGAGCCGTATCCTGTTATAACTATGACGTCAGTGTCCGGCTTAATGTTGTTTATTTCGTTTAAAAGTTCCATGCCGCCGAGATCACCGGGCATCTTGACGTCGGATACGATAATATCGTATTCTTTTTTGCTGATCAGTTCTATCGCGTCTTTTCCATTGTAAGCGAAATCAACAGAATGCCCGTCTTCAGTCAGGATCTTTGTAAGTATTTTACAGATGGTTGGGTCATCATCTACCACTAGTAAAGATCCGATAATATGAACTGGATCATGATACATTTTTCCTCCCGACACGGAATAGATGATGTTATGAGATAATATATATGGTAGAGAATGGAGAAGCAACAATTCTACTAGAAAAACATTGTATTATAACTGTCAAGAAAAAAAAGACATTTAGACTGAAAAGTGAAGATTCTGAAAAGATTATTTGACAAATAAATGTGCAGGTACCATGTATAAGTACGGCAATTGAAACAACATTGGAGGATATGATGAAAAAAGGTATAATAGCAGTTCTTGTGACAGTTCTCTTTGTGACTGGTTGTGGATTATTCAGAGAAACCATGAAAGTCAATAAAGCCATCGAATATAAGCAGAATATTGACCAGGCAAAAAATCCTGCACGGGCTGAGTTGATAAGGAAGGAATTGAAGAAGAAGCGTGTGAAGCTTGAGAACGTACTGGTTAAAGATGTTGTGGGGTCAACAAATATTGATTATAATTTTAGCGTTGTGGTTACCGTACCGTATAATGGGAAATCTGTTGAATGTTACGTGTATGCAAAAGACTGGTATAATCGGGAAGACGTAAAGACAGTTGCTAAACTGATACCTGGTAAATCAAAAATTGACGTAGTTGGTGATTTCGGGAGGTTTTTTACACTTCTGGATGACAGCTATACTAAGATTGAAATATTAAATGCGAACATCTCAATAAGGGAGGAAAAATAAGGAATATGGAGTCGTATATTCAGAACCTGTTTGCTGACAGAATCGGCGGAGAAAAATTTGGTAAAGAGAATAAGATCTACAAGTTTGAAAAGATCAAGAGGGCAAAACGGGAGGCAATAGAAAAAAACCCGGGAATGTCTATTATTGACCTGGGTGTTGGTGAACCCGATGATAAAGCCTATGATATTGTGATTCAAGCCCTTCAGAAGGAAGCTGAGAAACCTGAAAATCGGGGCTACTCCGATAACGGTATCGACGAGTTCAAGGTTGCGGCGGCAAAATATTTAAGAGATGTATTCGGGGTTGAAGGTATTGATCCCATGAATGAAGTGGTGCATTCCATCGGTTCAAAGCCGGCACTTGCCATGTTGCCCTCAGCGTTCATTAATCCAGGGGATGTCGCCTTGATGACTGTACCCGGCTATCCTGTATTTGGCACCCATACTGCATGGTATGGAGGGGAAATATATAATATACCCCTTCTCAAGGAAAACAACTTTCTTCCAGACCTGGGGGCCATACCCGATGATATACTCAAACGTGCAAAGGTACTGGTAATCAATTATCCAAACAATCCCACTGGTGCTACCGCAACAGAATCATTTTACAGGGATGTTGTGGATTTTGCCAGGAAGAACAGGGTTATTGTCATACAGGATGCAGCCTACGCGGCACTTACCTATGAAACAAAACCGCTTTCATTCCTGTCTGTGCCAGGAGCGAAAGAAGTAGGAATAGAAATACATTCTTTATCCAAGGCGTTTAATATGACAGGATGGAGAATGGCATTTGTTGCGGGTAATCCGCTGGTAGTAAGTGCATTTGCCAATGTAAAGGACAACAACGATTCAGGGCAGTTCAAGGCAATTCAGAAAGCCGGGATAGTGGCCCTTGATAACCCGGCAATTACAGAGGAAATCAAGAAAAAATACAGGCGCAGGCTGCAGGCACTTGTTGAAATATTCCAGCGTTTGGGGTTTTCAGCTGAACTACCCGGTGGTACATTTTACCTGTATGTAGAGGTGCCCGCTGGAACAAGTAGTGGCATAACGTTTAATACTGCAGAAGATTTTTCCCAGTTCCTGATAAAGGAATGCCTGATCTCTTCGGTTCCATGGGACGACGCGGGTCATTTCGCCCGGTTCTCAGCTACTTTCGAAGCAGATGATGAGGATGATGAAAAAAGGGTGCTTGAAGAAATTGAGGAAAGACTGGGAAAACTCAAGTTTACGTTTTAATACTGAAAAAATGTAACAGACAGGGGAGGGGGACAGGGTGAAACGAAGATATCTTGTTATTCCGGGTGCAGTATTGCTTGTTATTATAATACCGGCCATAATAGGAGTAATTTTTATTTGGGACTCTGCCTCCTATGAAGGTACAATATCTGCTGATGTTGATTCCCCGGTAAAAATTCAGCGTGATGGCTCGGGTATCCCGCATATACGGGCAAACAACTTGCGTGATGCATATTGCGCGCTTGGCTTTGTTCACGCGCAAGACCGGATAATGTCAATGGAAATGCTCCGTCTGCTTGCCCGGGGACGTTACTGTGAATATACCGCTGAAGATAAGATATACATGGACAGGGTTCTTCGTTCGTTGAACCTTCCCGATAAAGCAGCTGCCATTATTGAGGAACTGGATGAACAAAGCCGTGGATTCCTGGAGGGGTATGCAGGGGGTATAAACCAATTTAAGGATAAAAAGCTCAATGAACTGGTGATCTCAAGTACTGTTCCTGATGATACATGGACATCCTCAGATGTAGTATCACTTATGCTGTTTCTTGAATGGAGCAATTCATTTCTTTCCAACAGGGAGATACATTTCCCGGTACGCGATGAGTTCAGATCCGAGATGTCCAGGTCTTTCCTCCCCAATGCCCAGCTGTTCGTGTATGACAAAGAAGATGTTGATGCCGTGACATATCTCAGAAAAGTGAGAGACTCTTTGAGAGAAATACTGGGTCCATTCGGGGTTGGCAGGAGGGGTCTTGCATTTGCCATACCCCCATCACTTACACAGGATAAAGTTCCGGTGCTTGCCTTTAATTATGAACATTCCATGAAGCTTTATCCTGCATGGTACCCGGTGTTAATGGAGGTTGCAGATCAGCGTATACAGGGATATACATATGCAGGCATGCCATTTTTTTACGCAGGTGTAAATAGTGAATTTTCTTATGTAAGCTTTTCGCTGACGGTTGATACGCAGTTTTTTTCCAGGGAACCTATTCGAAAAATCGATGATAAGTACCAGTATTTGAAAAACAGCAGGTGGCATGATTTTTTATCCAGGATGGATATAATCAAGAAGGGAAAAGATGCTGATGAAGCAAATACCACCCTGTTCCAGCAGTTCTCCACTGACCAGGGGCCTGTGATATGCGGGTATACCGATAAAGGTATGCTCAGTGAGGCGGTCGTTCTTAATGCCCTGTACCCGGATGCGGCAAGTATTGCAGCATTATTCGAAATTCCATTTGCCGGTTCTACTATTGAAGCAATGAAAAAAATTCGCGGGTCAGGAATGATGCCGTCGGTGTTTCTGTTTCAGGATGTTGATGGCAATTATACCGTTCATACAGGCAAGGTTCCCCTGTCAGGCGGCAGTAAGGATGTTATACTGGATAGTACCCATTCTTACCTGGCTGGACGATACCGTGATTTCTATCTCAGCGGTTTCACGTCGATGGGTATTGTAGTTACCGGCTCGGATTATGTACAATCATTTCCATATCAACTCAGGCAGTCAGCAGTAATGCACGCAGGCAGACAATTCAACAGGATGGAAACACTGCTGGATACAATGCAGCATGGTGTCCCCGAAGAGATAGAAGCAATTCTACTGGATAATGGGTCCGATGTGGCCCAAAAGTATGTACCTTTTTACCTTTCCCGTCTTGAAAATATGCCTGTTACTTCGGCCAGGCTGTCCCGGTTGTATTTCAATGACTGGGATTACCGTATGAAGAAGGGTTCTGTGGCCGCTACAATCTATCACAGTATCACTTCTCAACTGGTAAAGGAAATATTCAGTGATGAAATGCCGGAATTTGCAGTTGATTTGCAATCATGTTTTTACCTGGTGGAGGATGGTTTTTTCAGGATGCTTGAAGATGAAAGAACAGTCTTTTTTGATGATATCCGCACACTGAGAAAAATTGAAACGCGTGATATGATCTTTGACCGGGCATTCCTGCATTCTTTACGGATTATGAATGAATCACTGGGCCCTTACATGGATAAGTGGAATTGGGGAAGACTACATTATGCCATGATGGAAATTCCGATGCTGGGGGAGGATTCCTCATTATATCAATATCTTTTTCATGGTGATCCGGTTGAAATACAGGGTTCTGATAATACAATAATGAAGGGAGGGACGAAGTATACAGCAGCCATGGCTGTTTCGGACGCTACCGTGGTGTCTTCCTATATCTGGAATAATATTACCCATCATGCACTAAGAACGGGAATGTCTTTAAATCCCTTTTCATCATACTATGGACTACTGAAAGAAGCACCTGAGTTTCGACAGTGGCATGATACAGGGAAGAATGATGTTTTTGAAAATGAGCTTACACTGAACCCGCATCAATAGAATTATAAGAAGTTCAATTACTCAACATGGAGCTGATCGGGTTCGAACCGACGGCCTCTAGAGTGCGATTCTAGCGCTCTCCCAGCTGAGCTACAGCCCCTTTCAGGTTGATTATATTGTATGAGAGAATATAATATTGACATAGTCAATCATTAATTGGCCGATTAATGATATCTAAATATGTGCGAAAGGTCAGTGTATATTTTTTGTTGTAAAATTGTGATCTATGGTATATAGTAAGCTGATTTTCTGGTAATTAGAATTAGTATACTATTTGATGGTGATGAGTAATTACATAATGGCATTGAAATATTTATATAAAATATCATTGATCACCACAATACTGATACTTTCATCGTATCAATATCTTCATGCTGGAAATGAACACACGGTTATTCTGGATGCTGATCTTTCAAAAATTGAATTGGATCAGTATATTGAATATGTGGAAGGTGTTGATTCCTCTGTAAAAATAAATGAAATATCTTCTGGTGGTGACCAGTATCAATTTGCCCATATTGCTGCAGCACATCCTTCATTCGGCTACTCTGAGGAAGCTCTCTGGATTCGTTTTACGGTAGATAATGTTACTGGAAAACCGCTTAAATGGCACCTGGAGTTTGGATACCCAATTATTGATGATATAACCCTGTTCATACCCGAAAAAACCGGTTATAGAACGATTCGCACCGGTGATACCTTTGATTTTTATTCAAGGCCGGAGCCCCTGTACAGAAATTATGTATTTCCTCTCGTTGAGCCTGCCGGAAAAAGGACATACTATCTTCGCGTACGTTCACAGGGATCCCTGGTGGTACCACTAACCGCATGGTCCCGGGATGCACTGTTCCGAAGTAAATTCAGGGAGTTGCCCATTCTCTGGTTGTATTATGGCATTATGGCGGCCTTGTTATTTTATAACCTGTTCATTTTCTTTTCCATACGTGAACGTAGTTATCTTTATCTTGTGTTCTTTATAATCGGTATTTTTATTTTTTCAATGGTGAACAACGGCCTGGCCTTTAAGTATCTCTGGCCGGGAAATACCTGGTGGGCAAACAAGGCCCACCCTTTCTCGGTATTCCTGGTTATGGTAAGTATTACATTGTTTACAAGGTCATTTTTAAATACATCCACTTTGCAGCCCTTTCTGGACAGGCTGTTGAAGCTGTTGTTATACATAGGCATAATTGGAATGGGAGCCGTGCTGGTAATCGGGTATTATTATGGTACACAGGCATCCGTGTTGCATGCCATGGCAGCAGCTGTTCTTTTACTGGTTATCGGTTTTCATCAGCTGTTCAAGAAACACCGCCCTGCTGTTTTTTATATGATCGCGTCGGTAAGTTTTATACTGGGGGCACTCTTGTTGTCACTGAGGGTGTATGCTGTGCTTCCTGACATATTTCTCACTGAATGGGGTTACCAGATCGGGTCGTCAATAATGGTGCTCCTGTTTTCACTTGGAATCGCTGACAAGATCAATACTATTAGAAGAGAGAGAGAATTTGCAATCGCAGCTTTGAAAGAATCTGAATCCAAATACAGGTCACTGGTAGAAAACGCGCATGACGGAATTATCGTGGTTATTGATGAAAAACCTGCATTTGTAAATTCTGCCATGCTGTCCATGCTGAATTATTCAGAGGATGATTTTTATGCGAAATCGCTTAGCGACCTGGTACCTGATACGGAGCGTGGTAAAATAGTATTAGAAAATTACAGGTCCCGTATGAAAGGGGAAAAGGATGTTCCCACTCATTACGAGGCCCAGATGTGTACATCTGAAGGAGATGTAAAACAGGTGCACATCTCAGCCGTTCCAATTACACTTGGGGAACGTATGGGTACACTGGCAATTATCACAGACATCAGCCAGTTGACGAAGGCCCATTCCACAATACAACAGCAGTATTCAGAGATCCAGTCCCAGTATGAAGAACTTGAGGCTATTAATGAAGAATTGTTAAGTACCCATAATGAACTGATTGAAGCAAACGAAACAGCGGAAAGAGAAAAAGAACAGCTTGGTGCAATGTTACGATCTATAGGTGATGCAGTTATAACCACTGATATACGGGGAACAATTCTATTGATCAACAGGGTGGCAGAAGAATTGATCGGTATTTCGCAAAAAGACGCAGAAGGTAAAAAAATGAGTGAAGTGCTGTTTCTGCGTTATCTGAACACAAGTGAAGATTACCCGGATCCTGTAACACAGGTGATGGCGTATGGAGAACTTGACATGATTGGAATACCGCTGACCCTTGTTACCATGTCAGGCAATCAACGGATCGTTGAGCTTAACGGTGCCCCTATCAGGATGGAGAAAGAGGAGATGAGCGGTGTTGTGCTGGCAATTCGTGATGTTACGGACAAGCATCAGTTTGAGCAGGAAATCTTGAAAATGAGCAAACTTGAGTCGTTATCCGTGCTTGCGGGGGGGATTGCCCATGATTTTAATAACCTCTTAACAGCCATCCTGGGTAATCTTTCCCTTGCCAAGATAAAGATGACGGATGATTCAGAGCCATTCCCCATTCTCCAAAAAATTGAACAGGCGGCCCAGCGGGCGGTAGACCTGACACGCCAGTTGCTGGCCTTCGCGAAAGGAGGAGAGCCAATCAAGGAAATAACTTCAATTGTTGACCTGATCAGGGAAACAGTAAGCTTCATTCTTGCCGGATCGGGTGTCAATTGCGAATTTGACATACAAGACGGTTTATGGTCTGTTGATATTGATACAGGACAGATTAGCCAGGTGTTGAATAATATAATAATTAACGCGATGCAGGCCATGCCTGAGGGTGGTACGATCTACATTGTGGCCAGGAATTATGAGGGTAAACTCGATGTTCCTTTGCCTGAAGGTAAATACGTCACATTCTCAATTGAAGATGAAGGTCCGGGTATTCCAAAGAAGATACTGAATAAAATTTTTGATCCTTATTTTACTACAAAAGATTACGGAACAGGACTGGGACTTGCCAGCAGTTATTCAATAATTAAAAGACATGGTGGCCACATAAAGGTTGAATCACAGGAGGATGGAGGTACAACATTCAGAATATATCTGAGGGCATCCTCGCAGGATGTTAAAAAGAGTGACGATGTATACCAGGTAAACACGCAGCAAAGCGGAAGAGTTCTGATCATGGATGACGAGGAATATATATGTGACGTATCAAGCCATATGCTCGAGTACCTGGGATATGAAGTAAAATGTGTTAAGACTGGCGAAGAAGCCATCGATGAATATAAGAAAGCACGGCAGGAAAATAATCCTTTCGGGGCAGTGATAATGGATCTCACCATTCCCGGAGGGATGGGGGGCAAAGAGGCAGTAGGGGAACTTTTGAAAATTGATCCGGATATAAATGCCATCGTTTCCAGCGGGTATTCTAATGACCCGATTATGGCAAATCACCGTGCGTATGGTTTTAAAGATGTGATAACCAAACCTTTCAGGCTGAGTGATATTACCAAGGTGCTGAACAGGGTTCTTGGGTAATGATTTAATTAAGGGCCAGGTGGAGTGGAGAATGAAAAAATTGTGGACCGTAAGTCTAATCTTCCTGCTGACTGCATACGCGGCTAATGGGGATAACAGGTATACTGATCAGAAAACAGCGGACAGGGATCGTGTGGACAAGCAGCATTCTTCAGATCTTGAGAGAAAACAGAAAATACTGAAAGAACTTGACGCATTTATGAAAGAAATAAATGACGGCCTAGGTGAATCGATACCAGGTAAGATGATTTCACCCGTATCACCAGAAAAGGTGGATGATGTGGATAAGCTGGAGTCTAAAAATTTTATTTCACCTGCAAGTGGAACACGTACCAGCGATTATGGTTACCGGGTAGATCCCATAACCAAAAAAAAATCTTCATTTCATAAGGGTATTGATATCGCGGCACCACGGGGAACGCCGGTAAAGGCAACTGCATCAGGTGTAGTGCGGAAATCTGCCTACTATAATAATGGTTATGGAAACCTGGTAGTTATTCAACATGCTGATAACCTGGTCAGCTATTATGGGCATCTGGATAAACGATACGCGAAAAAAGGTAATAAGGTTACACGTGGGGAAGTAATTGGTACAGTTGGTGCCACCGGGCGGGCAACCGGTCCCCATCTGCATTTTGAAATCCGGAAAGGAGAAAAAACTCTTGATCCGGACTCCTTTTTACAGAAATAATTGAATATGGAAAAAAAATTTATAAAACTGGGTGTAATTGCCACGGGAATAATTGCCTGGGCAGTGGTGCTGCCGCTGGTTATGCTTGGAGCTACTATTTTTTTCCATCCTGAATACAGCATATACACGGAAATAGATGATCTTTACCGGCTGGTTCCTGGAGTGTTTGTCCTGCTTGCCGGTATCTGGATAGCGTTATGGTCAATCTATGCCCAATATGCTATAGGAGAGGGCACCCCCGTCCCCCTCTTGCCTGCCGTAAAGCTTGTGGTCAGGGGACCATACAGGTATTGTCGGAATCCAATGGCCCTGGGTGTGATTCTCATGCTTTTGGGTGCGGCAATTGCCCTGTGGTCGATATCGGCACTGGTCATCGCTGTGGTGATTTCATCGTTACATTTGTTGTATGATAAAATTGTTGAAGAGAGGGAGCTTGAGAAACGTTTCGGTGAAGAGTATACCCGGTACAAGCAGGAAACCCCTTTCATCCTGCCATATATTTTTAAGCGTAACAGGAAATAGATTACAGGTTATTAAAAATTCACCAGGTTTCGATATACCCGCCAGTTGCCGGCGTAATCCGGACACTTGATGAGCAGGTGATGTATCCGGCTTTTTCCGGGGGGGACAAGTATGTCTATCCACTTGCGGTCATGATCGTAAGTGAAGGAGGCTGCTTCTCCGTTTAAAAAACAGGTAAGCCTGTATGTGTTGATACCGGTAAGATTGTCCACCGCGTGGATTCTCACATGTGTTATCCCGTTATCCTGGTTGATCATCTCGTGAACAGGGGGGAGATAGATGGATGGTGGAGAATAATCCATCAGCAGGGCGAAGTAACCGGTCTTACGTGTCTTTGCCGTGAAAACGTTATTACTTTTATCGTAGGTTGTACGCAGTTTCCTCGGTTTTTTCCCGGGATAGAACTGGCAGATAGTAATTTTTTTCAGCACCCTGGGATTCATTCCACCGGGTGCTTTCATCATGATGGTTGCTTTTTTGCGGAGAAGTCCATCGTGCGGTTTCAGGTTGTACACACTGAAAAGACGTGTTCCCCGTGCCGATTTCTTAACCGAAGCAAGAGTTTTGCTGCTTTGCACCCTTTCCAGAGAAATGAAAGAAGAGGAGGGAAGGGCATAGGCGGGCATTTCAACGGAACAGGATTTATCACTGGTCACTATTTTTTTTGATGTATTGCGTGAAATCCATTTCCAGTTTTTACCCGGCATTGCTGCTTTTGATTTTTTTGACCTGGTAATGGGAATTTGTGCGATGGTAACATTGCCCCCGAGATCTGAAACTCGAAACTCGGCAGTTTGACCCCCATTATTTGCATCGAGATAACCGTTCTTGTCTGATGTGTTGACGCAGGCGGCATTGTTCCCTGTCCTTCTGCATAAAAAATAGGTGTATGAGGGCTTGCCGTGTATTGTTGACCGGGAAATATCGTATATCATGGATCCGTAATATAGATCTTTTTTTGTCAGCCGGTCAAACTGTATGGAGAACTGGCGGGTGTTGTTAATGGAGTATGATATTGTATAGGGTACTACCGGATTTCTGGCGTTAACACTGTCATAGCATGACAGCTTGAAGAAATACTTTTCTCCTGGGATCAGGGTGACGGGTGAGGTGGTAATAACCCTGTTTTCTTTTTTCTGCTTTTTGGGTGTTAATTTTAACATGGTTTCTTCAATTGTGGTGTTGCCCTTCTCCCTGCATAGAAAGATCGCGGTGATGACGGGTGCCTTGTCATCATCGGCTGGAAAGATGACTGAAGGATTGAGATACTCCTCTCCCTTCCTTAATTCCAGGTGCAGGTGGGGATATCCTGATCCTGTTTCCCCGGTATAGGCTATTGCGTCACCTTTTTCAAAATACAGGGAGTGATTTCGCGGCGAAAAGAACACGGACTCATCAAGGTATAATACATGCAGCAGGGCAACCAGGTCATTGAGATTGTTAGACTGGTTCTCAAACGCATCAAGATGGCCATATACTGACATGTATTCATCATTATGGCGCAGGTATATCCCTTTCCCGTATCCCCATGGTTTTGATATCAGTGACTGAATTTCCCCGTCGGCAATGGCATTCACCCTGTATCCATTTCTACCGTTTGTCTTCACATCTATGCCATAATGCATTGATGTGCCCCGTATCTCACCCAGGGTTCCGGATAGCCTGCGTGGCAGTTCAAGCGGCCATGCGGCACCACGTGGCAGGTTGTCGGGGGGATGGGTTCCCCTGCCGCATTGTATGAGTGATAGACATGTAAGCACGATTACCAGGCAAAACACACTCCGCCCTGATGTAAGAATATGCCGGATCATGTATAAAATATCTACCCTGAAACACTACACTGTCAAGATATTTGTAAACCAGTTAAAGTAATATTTTACTTGATATCAGCAATTCAATGATGCAGAACAATACACAGTGCAATATATGGTTTTTGATATAAAAAAAGACTGGATTGATACACATGAAAAAATATTACAGTGAAACATTTGAAAAGATACCGGGAGAGAAAAGTGAACGGATTCTGCGCCTTTCCCTTGAAGAGTTCAGGCGAAGAGGACTTTCAGATACCCGTATTGATGATATTGCCAAAAAGGCGGGGATATCACATGGCTCCATGTATACGTATTTTGCCTCAAAGGATGATCTTATACGAACAATCATACAGAGAGGTCACCAGGTTCAGAGACAGGCGTTTTCAGGAAGTGAGGAGAAAACCCTGGACGTGTTTGAAAACATTGAAAGAATTCTATCCACCTCTCTTGCGATTGCGGTTACGGACCCGGATAGTATTTCAATATGGCTTGAACTCAGTTTCGAATATAACGCCAGGTTTTCAGAGGATACGCTGGTTTTGGAAAAAGAAGGTATCACATTCTGGAAGGATATTATAAAGCAGGGGATTGATGAGGGAAGTATAAGTGACCGAATCGATGCCGCTGCCGCTGCCTTTTGTGTGGATGGCATCGTGGGGACATTGATGAAGTCATATATCTCAAATCACGAGAAAGAAAAACTGTATATGCATTTCGGTGATATCCCAACTGAAATGATAGTTGAAAAAATAATGACGGTAATTCGGGGAATGCTTCAGGGGTAATTAGTGTATACACTGGTGAGAATGTATTGACATATAAAGGTGTTCTTGCTATAAATGACTGATCAGTCACTCGTATGTGATATTTCCATGGAGGCAGATATGATGAAAGTGGATTTACCAGGAAATTTTATCTATGGTGCTGCTACGGCGGCCTACCAGGTTGAAGGTGCCTGGAATGAGGACGGCAGGGGGAAGTCGATATGGGACAGTTTTGCCCATAAAAAGGGAACCATTCGTGACGGTTCAACCGGTGATGTTGCCTGTGACCATTATCATCGGTATTCTGAAGATGTTGCAATAATGAAAAGGCTGAATCTTGACGCCTACCGGTTTTCTATTTCGTGGTCCCGGGTGTTACCGGAGGGTAAGGGAAGGATAAACCACAGTGGGCTTGATTTTTATAAAAAACTATTGGATTCATTGCTTGAACATGATATAACTCCGTATGTGACCCTTTTCCACTGGGACCTGCCACTGTCTTTACAGGAAAAATTCGGAGGATTTTATAACCGGCAATGCAGTGATTATTTTGCAGACTATGCTGCCATAGTGGCAAAAGAACTGGGTGACAGGGCAGATAACTGGATAACCCTTAACGAACCACAGGATTATGCCTCCAATGGACATTTTCTTGGTGAACACGCGCCGGGACACAAACGGGTATGGGAATACTTAAAGGTAGTGCATCATCTGCTTCTTGGACATGGCAAGGCTGTCCAGTCGATAAAGGCAGTTCGTCCTGAGAGTAACGTGGGGATTACCCTGAATCTCATGCCGGTGCATCCCCGGACTGAATCTGAGAAGGATATGAATGCAGCCGACCTTGCTGATCAGTTCATGAACCGGGTAACACTTGACCCCCTGTTAAGGGGCAGTTACCCTGAAAAACTCTTTCATACACTTCGATGGTTCAAGCCGAAGGTGGAAGAACAGGATTGGAATTATATAACAACCGGTATAGATTTTCTTGGGGTGAATAACTACACCCGTGAATTTGCTTATCATGTCTGGTATATACCCCTGCTGCACACATGGATGACCGGGGGAGACATCGCGGAAACCGAGTACGAGGAAAATGGAAGGCAATATACCAGCATGGGGTGGGAAGTGTTTCCCAGGGGTATGTACGATGTACTGATGCGACTGAAAAATGAGTATGGGAACCCGCCTGTGCTGGTCACTGAGAACGGTGCTGCATTTGACGATGTTCCACCGGTTAATGGCAGGGTTCCTGATGAGAAACGGGTACAATTCATTAATGGATACCTGCACATGATTGCACGAGCCCTGCAGGATGGGGCCGATGTGAGGGGCTATTTCGTATGGTCATTGCTGGATAACTTTGAGTGGTCAGTTGGATTTACCAAGAGGTTTGGCATCGTGTACGTAAATTATGAAACACTGGAAAGAACCATCAAGGACAGTGGGCTCTGGTACATGGATTTTATCAAGTCACAGAAAAACAGGCAGGAGCAAGGGAGGGGATTATGAAAGAAGGGTATGTTGTACCGGTACGGGAGAAGATGGCATATGGCCTGGGCGATTTTGCAATAAACATCGCGTATACAACCATAGGGTTTTACTTCATATTTTTCCTGGTGAACGTGGCTGGTTTACCGGCCTACTGGGCAGGGGTTATTTTCCTCATTGCCCGTGCGTGGGATGCCATAACCGATTACCTGATGGGAATGATCTCTGACAGAACAGATACAAGGTTTGGGAGAAGGCGGCCATACATCCTTTTCGGCAGTATACCTTTTGGTATTGCCTTTTTCCTTTTGTGGCTGGTTCCTTTTGAAAGTGACCTGTACCTGATTATCTATTACGTACTCATCACTATTATCTTCAACACGGCATTTACCGTGGTTGCGGTACCATACGGCGCACTGATGCCAGAAATGTCCCAGAATTACGATGAGAGAACAAGCATATCAGGTTTCAGAATGGGTATGTCATTCGTGGGGAATCTTGTGGCAGCGGTAGGTGTTGCCCTCATCGTTGACGTGATATTCGGCGGCCATGACCGTTACCTGGAGAGCTATCCCATAATGGGGGGGCTGTTTGGTATTATTGCCATTGTATCTTTTTTTATTACTTTTGCAGGTACAAAAGAAAGGGTTAAGCCGCTGAAACAGGTTACCGGTGGTATAATTGAAACTTTCACTTCGATTATGAAATTGTACGAGTTCAGGATAGTGCTGGGAATGTTCCTGTTCAATATGATCGGGTTTGATCTTATACAGGCAATTTTCATATTTTTTCTGAAGGATGTAATTCATATTTCTGAAGACATGACCTTCGTAGTGATGGGAATACCACTGGTGGTTGCGGTATTGGCAGCACCACTATGGGTTATGCTTGGAGAAAAATTCGGTAAGCGGCGGGCATACATGATTGCAGCAGTCTATTTTGCCCTTGCCCTGCTTTTGAGTCTTGTGGCTCCCGTTGGAAACCTGCACTTTGTGATAGGCATTGGTGTGCTGGCAGGATTTGGAATTTCCGCGTCGCAGATAATACCATGGTCTATCATACCTGACGTGATTGAATTTGATGAATATCACAACGGGGTGCGACGTGAAGGAGCCTTCTACGGGGTAACCACTTTTCTTTACAAGGTGGCTTCGGCGGTTGCCATTGCCCTGGCATCCACCCTTCTTGGAGTATTCGGGTATATCGAGAATAGCGCTGCGTCTCAGCCTGAATCAGCCCTGGTAGCCATACGGTTGTTGATGGGTGTGGGGCCGGGAGTATTCTTCCTCATATCGGCGCTCTTTGTAAAGGCACTGCCCATTACCCGTGAACGTTTTGATGAGATCAGGGCGGTTCTGGAAGAAAGAAAAAAAGAGGAGTTGTCATGACGGACAAAAAAACAGCGCTTGTTCTGGGTGCCACCGGACTGGTGGGAGGTGAACTTGTGCGTTTATTAAACAATGATGACGCATATACAATGATTACTGTTCCAGTCAGGCGTAATTCAGATGTCTCCGGTGAAAAGGTTCAGCAGTATATTATTGATTTTGACAGGATGGCAGAACAAGGCCATCTTTTCAAGGTTGATGATGTGTTCTGTTGCCTGGGAACTACTATGAAAAAAGCCGGGAGCAGGGAAGCATTTAAAAAAGTAGATTATCACTACGTGGTTCAGGCGGCGAAGCTTGCAAAAGATGCTGGTGCTTCCCGTTTCTTAGTGATAACCGCAATGATGGCCAATCCGCGATCTTCTGTGTTCTACAACAGGGTTAAGGGTGAAGTGGAGGAAAAACTGCAAACCATGGGTTTTTCAGCCCTGCATATATTCAGGCCATCATTGCTGCTGGGTGAAAGAAATGAACAAAGGTTTGCTGAAGAGCTGGGGATGAAGGTTCTTCCCTGGTTGTCTTTTCTCATGGTGGGACCGGCAAGAAAATACAGGCCCGTGAAGGCCAGAGTGGTTGCCAGTGCCATGAAAACCGCAGCCCTTGATAATAGCAAGGGTATACACATCTGGGAGTCGGACAGTATTATTGAAATGTCAAGATCAGGTTCGTAGTATAATGGGATATCTTTCACCTCTGTTTCCCGTAGCTACAGAAGTTGCATCCTGATACCTGGACATGGATTTTACCGTTGCCTTTCTTCCACATCTTTCCCACAAGGTATTTATCCATGGGTAGTTCTCTTTTGCATTGCGGGCATTGTCTTGTCCTGTTGCCCCGACTCCCGTTACACCATGGACAGCCGGTTATATGAACCACGCTATAATTGTTTCCCCGGTATACGTCTGTTTTCATCCTCTCACCCTTCTGAAGAAGACTTCCGCAAAGTAAACAGGTGGTGAATTCCAGAGATGGTATTTCGGTAACCGTGATTGACCGGTTTTCGCCGGGGTTCTTTCTGCTGAAGTACAGGTACAGGAGCATGGTCATAATTGAAAAAATAAGTATCAGGGTTAATGTCAGTATGGTATCCATTATATGTGTCTTGTATCACCATCGCTTTTTAAATATCATACCTGTACATGCGATGTGTTTTATAGGTGCGGCCCATTAATGTTTTCACGTTGTTGAGCATTTTAGCTGTTGTTTCCTGTATCTGTACCATCTCAAGGTGTTTGAATTCGGGGTGTTCTCTCAGGGTCTTTTCCAGTTCAGCATACAGTACAGCGTTAGCACCCAGTCCCTGGAAATCAGGTAGAACACCAAGCCCGTTTATCAGTATCCAGTCTGTTTTTTTATATTCCCGCATTATCCTGTATATGCTCAGCGGGTTAATTTTACCTTTTGATTTTTGCAGTGCAGCGGAAAGATCATGAAACCCGAAGAGAAACCCTATTACCTTTTTCTTGTATGCAATGATCTTTATTAATTCGGGATCTGCCACCTGCAGCAGGCTGTTTACGAGGTAATCACTTTCCGCCCTGGTGAGTTCGTAATTGCCCGCGTGATCACTGAGTGTTTGCAGAAACACATCAATTACGTCGTCTGCCACTTCAGCTAATTCTTTCTTTGAGGTGAAATTCATTACATTAAAATCTCCTTTTGCAAGCAGGGCATCTGACGCATCACGTAACTGTGGTGGCAACTGTGCCGAAGTGGGAAGATAATAAGAAAAATTGTCAAGGTATTTCATAAATCCGAAAGCTTCGATATGATCACGGTAATAGGGGAAATTATACATCATCATACTCATAGAGGCCCTGTGTTCATATCCATCAATGAGCAGGCCGCCCCCGGTAACACCGCCAAACCCCATTGGTCCAAGCAGGCTGGTACAGTTTCGTTTTTTTGCCCAGTCGGCAGCGGTCATAAACAGGGCAGTGGAAACCTTGGTGTCGTCATAGAAATCAATAAAATAAAAATGGGCGCTTTTCATGTTGTGTGTTTTATTGTACCTGGTATTCTCAAATACAAATATTCTTCCCAGGGGAGAGCCGTCTTTCATTGCAACATAGAATTCTCCATTGGAATGTTTGAACAGGGGGTGCTTCTTATCGATAAATGTTTTCATTTCGTTGTGAAGCCATGGTACCCAGTTCTCGTTGTTCCTGTAAATCTTATGCGGCAGATCGATAAAATGCCTGTAATATGGACTTTTAGAATGTTCTACCCGTTTAATATCAATAGCCACAGTCACTACCCCGTTATGAAGAATTTATACACAATTTAGTCTATGTATGAACTTTATAATAATGGAATATACACATACGGCAAGAAAAATTTACAAAATACTTATATCTGTGTAAATTAGATCGTGCAGTTGTATTTGATAGCACGGGGGAATAAATGACGGCAGGATATCCATGCTTCTACCAGTTGTTGTGGCAAAAGTAAGGATATCCCGGTAGTAACTACAATGACTTTGATCGAAGTCTTTCCAGTGCCCAGTGTGTATATTTACGTACTTTTCTGTCAGGATCCTTTTCAAGTTCATCCAAAATCTTTTTGCCTTCTTTGGTTTCCAGTTTTTCAAGTGCCCTTGTTACTTTTACCCGTACTTCTTCGTCTGGGTCACGTGCTGCAAGGACAATTCCCCGAAACGCGGACTTGGTGCCTATCCGTGAGAGAGTGTCGGCTGAATCGCGTCGTATAGCAGGATCCCGGTGAGAGAGGGAGCGAATGATGCTTTCAACATAGCCCGTTGCATCAAGAATCTCGGCTATATAGGGATTCAATGACTTGATGTCTTCTCTGAGCAGGTCGGTAAGCATCTTTTCACCTTTTTCTTCCATCATTATAAAGATACGTGTTATCTTCTCACGCATAGAGGGATCGGCATCCTTGAAATGTTCAACCAGGTGACGGGCATCTTTTGTATCTGTTTTAGATGACAGCGCAAGGCTAAGTTGTTTATTTTCATCATCATTGTCGGGCTCTTCAAGTTTTTCAATGAGAATGTCAATTGATTCCTTTAATTTTGAGGCACCCAGTCCGATGATTGCTGCATTCTTTACCGGTTCAACTTCGTTCTCATCATGAAGTATCTGTTTGAGTTCCTTGATCATTTTAACGGAACCATGTAAACCCAGTGCACTTGCCACTTCCTTCCTTACACGTTTTACCGGGTCACGCAGCATGTCAACGGTCTGCTGAAGAGACTTGTATTCCTCGAAGTTCACCAGTGCCCAGACCGATGCTATTCGCACGTCCGGATCGGCGTCTTTTAATGATTTTGTGATTCGTTTAATAAATGACTTGTCACCGGTAACCGGTAATGCCGTTATTACAGAAGCGCGAATCCTGGCATCACCGGAATCAAGAAGTTCTCCTACCCTTGAGTTGAATTCCTTTTTCGGGTAAGAGGAAAGTATCCGGGTGAACTCGGATGCCTCATCCACTGGCAGGGATGGAAGATTTTCAAGCAAAAGCTGCAGACAGTAATGAAGATCCATCTGCCCCAGAAGTTTGAGGGCGTCCTTCCTTACAATATGTGGATGGGCATCCCGCCCGGCATACAAAATTTTCAGTACCTGCTCAAGGACATGCGGTGGGGACATTTTAACCAGGGCCTGGCGAAGAATATCCCTGGGCTTGATCTTTTCGTCCTTCAAAAAACCAATGAGTGTATCCTGAATGATATGGTCAGCATGAGGAGGTACGTGTTCTAATAATACAGGCAGGGTTTCAACTTCCCCTTTGCGCTTTTGCAATTCACGGTCCATGAGTTTCAGGGCGTCATCGTTACCCCTGGCTGCCACGCAATCAAGTGCTGCAGAATATATCTCCCTGTACCGGGAGGTACCATCATACAGGGAGAATGATTTTCTGGCAAGGGTGGTGATGAAATGACGGGGACCCGATTGCAGCAGAATGCGGGCACATATAAGCAGGCTTGCGGGGTTATCTGTTTTCTCAATGCAAGCAAGAAAATCCGTTACGTTTACCTGTGCAGCTTTTTCAAGTAATGAGAAGTTACGTTCCAGTAATTTTTTATCTCCGAGGTCTACATCCAGGCACAGCCTGTCAAGTGCCGCGTTTTCTTTCAGGTATCTTGCCGCAGGAAGACGCAATTCCAGGTTATTTTGGTCAAGAAAGTAGAAAGCAAGGTTCTCATCTTCTTTTATTTCGGGTCGCAGCAGCTCAAGAATATGGAATGATTGAGTCTGGCTCATTTTTTTTGAATCGGGGAAACGATAATCCGGGAATTCATTCATGATACGATTCCATGCGGTGTGCCGAACCTCGTAGGTGTAATCATTTATGGTGAGTGCAGTCAACCTGTCAAGCAGCCTGTCTGTTTCGTCGGTGGTAAATTCGTGAGCGACTGTTTTCCGTACCAGTGGATATGAGTCCTCGAATGCGTCCCACAATGCGCGAATGGACCGGTTGTCATTATCATGGAGCAGTATTTTAATAGCGAAATATCGTGAAGCCCATTCGGGATCTCCGGTCATTTCGCGGATCTCATCAAGATGATCAAGAAACATTTCCCTGGCCCTGGCCCCGTCGAAATCTTCACCCTGTCCTGAAAGAGCAACACGTCGCATGTATAAAAAATCACCACTTTCTTCAAGAAATGAAAGAAGAAGCCTGGCAAACCGTTTTTTATCGAGGCTTACCAGGAAACAGGTAAACAGGCCCGTATCGGGTGCATAATGCATGATCCTGTTAAAGTCACGTTTTCTCTTCAGTCGTAACAGGTTTTGGATCCAGTAACGATCGATGCCGCTTATATATATAATATCATTACCCTCTTCTTTTGCGAATCGTTCGATGGCTTGAGAACGAATGAAGGCATATCTTTTTTTAAAGATGGGTGCAACAATGTCACTTGCTTTATCCGGGTTATCAGCAGCCCTTGCCAGTATGTTATATATACGTTTTCTGGCCTTAATGCTCCATATAATATCTGCTATCACAGCCACAAAAAACGCAAAGAACAGCAATATAACCCATAAGGGCAGTGATTCAATGATACGTATCAATGTTTCCATGAAACCTCCTTTGGAATATTGTTTCTAATTTTGTTTGAGCACACTGTATATGGGAATGGGATCTGCTTTTCCTTTTACTTTTACCGGCTCGAGGCTTTTGACCGCGAAAAGGTTACCCAGGTAGTCGAGGGTTTTCTGTGTGATGATAACTTCACCACCCTTTGCTACACCTTCAAGCCTGGCAGCTACATTGACAGTATCGCCGATAACGGTGTAATTCATACGCCGTGAGCTTCCAAGATTGCCGGCCACTATGGGTCCCGTATGTAATCCTATGCCCACCTTCAGTACTGACGCATCTCCCTTGAAGAATGTCCGCCTGGTTGAAGCGATTAACTGTTGAATTTCAAGGGCTGCAGAAACCGCCGATATGGCATCCTGCTGTTCTGTTTGCAGGGGAACCCCCCAGGCAGCCATTATGGCGTCACCAATAAACTTGTCTATATACCCTCGATGTTTCACCACGATCTCAACAGCCTCGCTGAAATAGTCGTTTAGCATCTCAATAATATATTCGGGAGGCTTGGTTTCTGAGAAGGTTGTATATCCCCGTATATCTGCGAAAAGGATGGCGGCTTCCTTCTTGTCACCACCGGGTTTCACAAGGTGAGGCTGCTCCATCAATGTTTGAACTATCTCCTGTGAAAGGTAGCGGGAGAACATGTCCTTGATGACGCGTCGCTCTTCAACCACCCGCTCCATTTTTTCTTCCAGTTCGCGTTCGCGGGTCTGGTCGGTGAATAGAAGGGTTAATCCCTGGTGTTTACCACGACGGCCTTTAAGCGGTGAAAGATTAAGTGAGAAATCCATCTCTTTTTCTTCATCACGGAAAATACCTTCTATTCCAGGCATTTCCTTTGGCTGCCTGATGGAAGAATTTATGGCATTGATTATCTTTCTGTTCATTGAGTCTTTAAACACTGTATCAAATTTTTTGCCCTTCTGTTCGTCGGATAGTCCAAATCGTTCTTCTGCCACGGTATTGTAATACTGAATTTCTCCACTATTATCCGTGGTAATAAGCAGGTTGGTCATGGAAGAGAATATACTTTCCTGGTATAAATGCAACTCTTCGATCTCCCGCAGGTAGTCCCTGAGTTGTTTGAACATGCGGGAATTATGCAGCATGCCACCTGCCAGCCTGGAAAATGAATCCAGAAAGTTAAACTTTTCCCTGTTGTAAAATCCAGGTTCTATGCTGTTAAGTACCAGTATACCCACCATGATTTTGGGAGTAGATAGAGGCATGGCGATGCCGCAATGCATATGTTCATTACAGAGTATATCAAGAAAAGGGCTTCTTTTACGATCTGTAAGAACAACGGTCTCATCCGATTCTCGTATGAAGTCAACCAGTTCACTTGAAGCTGTTATACGGGAAGGGACATCATATCTTCCCCTCTTATATGCTAGTTGTAAATCACTATTATTGTCTTCTGGGTCTTTTGCCAGGTAAAGGCAGGCCAGGTCTGAAAGGGATATATCCAGTGTCTGTTCTGCGATGATGGAGATCAATGATTTGAAGTCCAACTCCTGTGTAAGAAGTGTTCCTGCCCTGGTTAATTCATCAAGACTGCTTACTGTAGCCGGCATTTCGTATCCTCCATCAGGATGAGTGCGCGTTGCATTATTACGGGCAGGTGTTATCGGTGTGAGAGGTATGCAAAAAACCCGCATGAACAATGTAGATTAGAATATAGTATTACCGGTATTTCCGAAAAAAATCAAGAAAAATAATATCCCCTGTTACCCAGTACAATGTTGTTGACTAGCTGGTTTGCATATACTATGGGTATTCTGTTAAAGTGGTTAATATATTCCATGTAATCAGGAACAGGATATGAATGTGCATATGATATTGGAATACCTCAAGGGCAGTACATCAAGCCTGCCAGTTGAGATGGCGTATCCGGTCCTCGTGATTTTTGTTATATACGTGATATTGAAAAAAGCAGCTGATCGTTTGCAGGTGCTGTTGATAATCCGTTTTTTCTGGTTGATACAGATAGTGCTTTTGCCCCTATTTGTATTGTCACTTGAAGCACTGGTATTCAACTGGCTTGGTCCTATTCTTGATGATAGAATCGCGAACATGATAACTCGTGGTCGAACCGTTTTACTATGGTTGATTTTTGCCCGTATAATTGTTCAGGCTGTAGATTTATTTGTATGGAAAGGGATGGTAAAACGGCGAACCGGTATGGATGTTCCCAACATACTGCAAAACCTTGTGAGGATAGGGGTATACCTCCTTGCCATTTATGGCATTATGACCTTTGTGTTTGACCGCCCTGTAACCGGTCTTCTTGTTTCATCAGGGATTATTGCCGGGGTTATAGGTCTTTCGATGCAAACTACCCTGGGAGATATATTCGCGGGTATAGCTCTCAGCATAGAGAAACCCTACCGTATCAATGACTGGATTGAGATGGGTGATGGTACTATTGGGAAGGTTGTGGATATCAACTGGCGCTCAACAAGACTTTTGTCATGGAACAAGAGCGTGTACGTAGTACCCAACGGAAAAGCCATGTCCTCCACAATCCATAATTACAACCTGCCTGACAGGGTTTACTGTACATGGTTCAAGATGGAAATTTCACCTGATATCTCTCCTGAACTCGTACGTCGGGTTTTACTGGAAGCAGCTCTCAGCTGTAAAAAAGTTTTGAAGGATCCTCCCCCTGTAGTTCGCCTCTCGGATGGGACGAGCAGGCCTTATCTCTACTCTGTTTTTGTATATTTTGAAGATTATCCCACGTATTTTGCCGCCCGTGATGACCTTTTCATGGAGATATGGAATTATTGCCAGAAGGCAGGAATAAGTCCGCCACCATCCGCTCATGAAGTGAATGTCTTTAGTGGAGAGCGCAATGAAATAATTGAACCCGGTCTTGACGAACTTATATCCAGCGTTGAAATTTTTTCGCCTCTTACCGAAGAAGAGCGCAAAGAACTGTTGGAAAGGGTAACCCTGAATAGTTACAGGGAAAACGAAACCATTGTCAGGGAAGGGGACAAAGGTGATTCCCTGATGGTATTAACTGCCGGTGTAATCTCCATATCCCGTCTTGATTCATATGGCAAGCCGGTTGAACTGGAGCGCCTGGCAACCGGGGATTGTTTCGGGGAAAACTCACTTTTAACAGGTGAGCGCAGATCGGCCACAATTGTTGCCCTTACCGATTGCCAGGCCATGGAATTTTCCAGGGAAGACCTTGCCCCTATACTGGAAAAAAGGCCGGAGGTTATTGAAGAGCTTGCAAAAGTAATGGCAAGCCGCAAGCTGGAAACTGAATCAAGACTGCAGCTTAAGCACAGAAAAAGTACAGGTGAATTGCTGGGAGATTACGGAGATGAGATTATAAATAGCATCAGTTCATTTTTCGGAATGA
The DNA here is from genome assembly GCA_964629365.1 of uncultured Leptospiraceae bacterium. Taxonomy (GTDB): domain Bacteria; phylum Spirochaetota; class UBA4802; order UBA4802; family UB4802; genus M55B154. Next base: position 29,660 of record CAZVRB010000004.1, on the reverse strand, counting down.
AATAATGAAATGTTGAAATAACAAGATCCTCCCGGTTTTGGGAGGATCTATTGTATAATACGATCAAAATGAAGATTTTGCGCCCCGGGTGCCATACTCTAGAAGCACCATTGTGGAATCACCATCATCAGTTACCGATTTAACCATACCGTTAATAGGGACTTTATAATGGTACCAGCCTGTGCTCTTATACTTTTTACCCCAGAAGGTGACCTCTGACTTGACCTTGTTAGTGCCTGCGAATGATCCAGCGGGAACCTTGACTGTACCACCGTTCACATATTGGGAAACAGTTACATCCAGTCCTGAAAGGTGTTTTTTGTACAGTGATTTGGCCATCATGAGAACAGGGCCTTCAAGCTTTTGCACTTTGCCGTCCTCTCCCTTAATCTTTACCCATAAGAGTTCGATGTCATCAATGTTTCCTGACTTTCGAACTTTTTCAAGTCCCCTGATGAGAATTTGTACTGTGCTCTCCTGGGTCTCAGACAGGGTGTAGGATTCATATATCCAGCCACCGGCTTCCCTGCCAACAATACTGGTCTTTGTGATTGAGCGGGTACCATCATCTTCAATGGTTCCATAAACTGCGTACTGCCCAATGGCAAGGGGCATGGGTGAATAAAATTTCTTTGATGCCCTGATACGAGTGGAAGAATCCTGTGTAAAGTATGGGCTGATCTTTGCCTTGAGCTGCGGATTAGCTGATGGACCACAGGATACGACAAACAACATTAGAAAAACCGCAAAAAATGCTTTTTTCATACGGGTTCACTTCCTTAAGTTTTTAATAAGATGTCCGTTATAAAACCGGGTAGGCTTGATAAGTAAAGAAGGGGTGAATGGCTTTTAGTCAAGTAAAAAATTGTATGCTATTTTTTACTGAAATACGGAAACCGGCTTTATGCCGGTATCATAAGTAACAATCTCAGTATTTTTTGGGGAAAGCAAAGTCGGGCACCTGGGATATCTTTTTGAAATAATACTTCGTATTGTATCCTCTCTTAATTTGTATAGCATCACTGGGACATGCTGCCGTGCAATCACCGCAGGCCATGCAGGCGAGAATGTCTTTATCATGAAAGAGCTGTACAAGCTCAGGGATTTTCGTTCGCTCCCCCGGGATATGGCTGTTCATCGTTATGGCACCGGCAGGGCAGATGGAAACGCAGATTCCACATCCTGTGCACAGTGACGGATCAAAGACGACCAGGCCGGTTCGTATATGCTTTGACTTGAAATAGTTGGGTATTTTTGCTTTATCCAGAATGGAAAGGTTTGCCATGTTATTCCCCCTGTCGTTCTGTAGTTTTGTCCCACGATGAACCTTCTTTGATCCATTCAACGAGTTGTATTTCGCGATCTATTTCACCATCATAATCCCCCCGTGGCCAGCCCAGTATGAGACAGTCGTCAAGGGTAAATGGGTATGTAACCCCAAAACGTTTACGCCACTTCTTCATTTTCATCAGCAAGGTGATCATTCCGATCCAGCATGTGCCCAGACCCAGGCTGTGTGCAGCCAGTACCATGTTTTGTCCGCAAATTCCCGCGTCCAGTGATGGTGTTCCAACCCCTCGCTTGTCTACCAAAAGAAGGATTATAACCGGGGCATTATGATACACGGGTACTGAACCAGCGGCGATGCGCTGAAGCAGGTTGAATGGTATGGGGTGCAGCATGTTGGGCACAAGCCTGGCCAAAAGCCTTACCGGAGTGCCCAGAAGAATACGCCTTACGGGTCCCCGTTCGTAGTCAATGAACCACATCAGGAGTCGGGTAATTCGTATTGTGTCCCGTTCCATTTGCTCTATAACCTGTGGATCTTTTATTACCACGAATTTCCAGGGCTGGCAGTTGCCCGCTGAAGGGGCAAACCGACCTGCTTCTAAAATTCTTTTGATAAGGGAATCCGGTACATCTTTTTTCCTGAAGACACGAATGCTCCTTCGCTCAAATATCACCTTTTCGACGGGGTTCCATTGCATCCCTTCATGATAGGTATACAGGGGGGACAGTGTAGTATCTGGTTTTTTTTTCATGCCGTATTCTATCCTGTTAAAAAATTATATTTTACGTGATGCGAACTTTTGAATAGAAAATATAAGAATATAAGTGACCATGCCATGTCTCCGCAGACGAGAAGAAATGCGAATATGGTGGTATTTCCGGTGAAAAAATGAAACGTAAATATGCAAAACAGGATGAGCTTGCTTAAAAGCCCAAGCCATATTATTCCCCTGTTCAAGAGGGGTGCCCTGGATACGATAAAATATCCAAGCCCGAAAATAATTATTGCCAGCATAACGATGCGATAATTCAGCATTGCGATAAACGTCTCATGCAACGCACTGCTTCCATAAAACAATTGAATGGAATAATTCTGGAACAGGAGTCCTGTAGCACCGACACAAATATTCCAGAGTGCAGCCAGGATAAATATAACTTTGTATAGACGAAGAAATACATTATCATTCATAATTAAGTGCCTCTGCAATTAAAACGTTCTGTAGTCTCTTCCCTTTGAAAGTATGATGAATACTACAATATAGTAAGTTCTATTTCTTGCAGTATATTAAGGAAGTTGCTGCATTCTTGATGTAGTGTATTTATTTTTGCGTATCGTGTTGTCAATTACAAGGAGAGTATAATAAATTCGTTGATTTTTTTATGTTTTCATGCAGTGATTGGGGAAATATTGCAAAACTCATGTTCATGTGATTATGACTACTATCAAATATATATGCATCGCCTGTGTTGTCTTGTTGTGTACTGCATGTACTACCGCAGGAACCCCTGACACTGATATTGATTGCAGTGGAACATGGAAGTATTCAACCTTCGATAATCCTGAACTTGCCCTTCCTTCCCTGGATGATAGAGATTATCCTGAACTGGAATTACCTGGAAGTTTTACCCGCCTGATTATTGATCAGCAAAACCTTGAGGCCACTATATGGCTGCGGAAAAAAATTTTTATAGGTGAAGAGTACAGGGGAAAATCATTATGTCTTCTCCTGGGACGAATTGGTGTGGCAGATGAGACGTTCCTCAATGGTATACAGGTGGGTGCAAATGGAACCATACCGGATAAAGAAGATGACAGGTACCATTTCTCATGGCAACAGGGCCGTTCTTATCTACTACCCGATACGCTTGTTCGGTATGGTGAATATAATACTATCGCTATTCGGGTCTTTTCACATGTGATCAGCGGCATCAATGGATATATGGGAATTACAGAATATCCCGGCGGGTATTTTGCGCATAGAATAGAAAACAAAACTCCAATACTGATCAATATTTCTTCTGTGGCACTCAATTTTCTTTTCCTGCTGGGACTCGGGGTACTGGCGGTATCCCGTACCGGCCGGAGAGAATACCTCTATTTCTTCCTTCTCGTTTTATTCACCCTCGCCGGTAATGTGACCATGCTGGATTTCAATTGTGCTATTTCAGGCCTTTTGCGATACAAGATGTTCCTGATGAGCCTCACCCTGGTTAATTTTATCGCGTTGCATGCGGTCATGGAATTTTTTGATATAAAAAATAAGTATATAGTATGGATGTCATTTATACTGGGTATGCCTCTGGTGCTGGCAATAGTTTTAGCACCTGATACGTCCTTTCTTATCAAGGGTGCAGGCCTGGGAACGGTCATTTTTGTTAATCTCTGTATTATAACCGCTGCTGTACTTTTTTTTATATGTATACGACGGGACCCACGACGATACTGGTACTTCCTTTTTGTGGCTATCCCGGTTCCGGTCTCGGTTCTTAGAAATACGTATTACATGGCCACATTTCGATTCGATGAACTCCCGATGCTGATATTTTTCCATGTGCCGCTGGTATTCACCATATTCGCTTTGTATTATATCTATGATTTTGAACGAATGAAAAGAGAGAAGGATTCGCTGTACGGTGCCCTTTTGAAAAAAACAAAGAAAATGGAGCGAATACTCAATTCAATTAAGGGTGAGTCGGTGAAACCTGATCCAAGGGATATGATACATGATGTCATTGAATACCTTGATGTGAATTACCAGGAGCGATATGACCGTAAGGATCTGTCGAAAAAATTTGGTCTCAATGAAGATTACATGGGGCAGGTATTTAAAAAAACAACGGGAATAAACATATCGAATTATATAAACAACAAGCGTATTGAAGGGGCAAAAGATTTGTTGATGGAAACAGATGCAAAGATTATAGATATCGCGTATCATGTGGGTTTCGACAACCTGACGCATTTCCACCGGCAATTTAAAAAACAGACAGGTAAGACACCAAGTGAATATCGTGTAATGATGCAGGGAAAAGAAGGGGAGAGTTGAATTGTGGTTCTCTCCCCTGATCGTTCAACTCATACACTGTGTCCGGTTGCAGCTTCTTTCGGTTTGTTATTTCCTGTCGTTATATAGGTGTTTTTCTGTGCGTCGTATGTACCTTCTACAATTCCGTCCTGCTCCAGCTGTTTCTTCTTTATGCGATGGGTCTCTGTTTTATCAAAGTCAGAAACAAATTTAATATACCTGGGGACGGCAAATTTTGCCAGGTTCTCAATGATGAATTCCCATAGTTCTTTTTCTGTTATTCTTTTCCCGTCCACAATTTTAACCCTTGCCATGATCTCATCTTCAGCCAGGTCTGAGGGGACCGCATATACGGCAACTTCCAGTACAGAAGGATGATTTTGTATTACCTGTTCAACTTCGTAGGCAGAGACATTTTCCCCCTTGATCCGCATGGACTCGGTATTACGTCCTACAAAATAAAGGTATCCTTTCTTATCCCGTTTCAGAAGATCCCCGGTCCTGATCCACCCATCGCTTTGCTTGGCAGAGGTTGCTTCTTCATTTTTATAAAACTCAACACCCGAACTGGCAGTCTTTTCTTTTGGCGCGGGGAATATTAATTCTCCCGGTTCTCCTTCAGGTACATCATTCATGTGTTCGTCAACCAGGCGATATGTTACCTTCATGGGTGGTTTGCCAATTGATCCCACCGGTGCGGTGCCCAGGTTTAAGATGGTTTTGCCGCCGCTGTCAACTGCTCCATATGTTTCGTATATTGTTGTATTGAAGCGTTTTTCGAATTGTTCCCATAGTTCAGGGGGGCATGCGGCAGATATGATAAAACGAACTTTGTTTTTTCCATCAAGTTCATTCTCGGGCTGTTTCATGAGGATAGGGATCATGGCACCGATGGTATTGAAAGTAGTAACGCCATGTGTACGAATAGAGTGCCAGAATCGACTTGCCGAAAACTTTTTCTCAAGCACAACACGGGCTCCCGCGTGCAGTGCGCTGGTACAGGTAACAACAAGAGCATTGGCATGGAAAAGGGGCATGCAGGTATACATGACATCTCGTTTTCTCCACAATATATGGGCGATAAGAGAGAAAAACTTCACCCCGCTGTTGCGATAGCGATAGACCACACCCTTGGGAAGCCCGGTAGTGCCGGAGGTGTAGGTAATAAAACAGATGTCGTCCCTGTTATAGCCTGTACCCGGATTATGGGGATTCTCAGTGTAGGCGTCATCAAGGGAAAGATAATTTCTTTCAGCTATGATGGGAGAATTCTCTGAGGGGTTCACGATAATGGTATGAATGGTATCAAGGTTGGCTTCGATCTTTTGGAGTGTGTGAAGGTGCTGCTGGTCTATCACGAGAAACCGGGCATCACAATGATTGAGAATATACTTCATGCCCTCACCTTTTAATGATGTATTTACCGGGACGGCATACATTCCGATCTTCTGCAGGCCAAAGAAAACATCAAGAAAACGTGGACTGTTGTCCATAAAGATGGCAACCCCCACACCCTGTTGACCACCGGCTTTCTTAAGAAAATTTGCGATACGATTTGCATTGTCATTCATATCACTGTATGAGAAGTTTCTGTCCTCATATGTAAGGTATGTCCTGCTGCCATATTTTGCGGCTTTTTCTTCCACAAGTTCTGCCCAGGACATCTCTTCGGCAAGCTCCATCTTGCCGATGCCCTTGAGGTTCTTTGAAAGAGTACCCCGTTTGATATCTTCTCCCATGAAGATGAACAATGACCTGGTTACATTTTTCAGCATTCTCATCTTTCCGATAAATATTTTCAAGTTTTGACTCATCATATCGTTCACCTGTTCCTTCATTACTTTTGTGGTGTTTCCAGTATGTGTATGCACATGGCCGCTTCTTCTACACCAAGAGCCCCGCCGCCGTTTTCTGCTATTCCTATTCTTGGGGATGCTACCTGCCGTTTTCCTGCGTTACCCCGCAGCTGGGTGACGATTTCATGAACCTGTCCAAGCCCGGATGCCCCGATGGGATGCCCGCGGGATTCAAGTCCTCCACTGGTGTTAACGGGAATTTTTCCTCCGATACGTGTGGCACCGCTCTGGGCCAGGGTGCCGCCCTCTCCGGCATTGCAGAATCCCAGGTTTTCTGTCTGGTGAAGTTCTCCAAAAGCTGTTGCATCGTGAACCTCGGCTATATCCATGTCTGATGGTGAAAGCTCCGCCTGTTCATAGGCACGATTTGCCAGACGCTGGCCAAGGTCCATCTCGTTTTCTTCTCTTGCTTTTCCTGAGCCAAGTATGGATGCCCTGATTTTTACTGCCTGGGACATGAGGCCAAGTTTTCTTACAGTTTTTTCGTCACAGAGTATTGACGAGGCGGCACCATCACCGACGGGAGCACACATTGAACGTGTCAATGGCCAGGATACAAGACGGTCTGCCAGAACATCTTCTTTAGAGATAGGGAACTGGTATTGGGCATTGGGGTTCATGGTGCTGTGCATATGGTTTTTTGATGCAATTACGGCAAGGTCTTCAATTGAACTGCCGTATTTTTTCATATGCTTCCTGGCTTCATGGCCATACACGTCCATGAAGGGGGAATGATCACCGGTCATCAGTTTCTTAATAATTTTTAGCGCATCATATCCCATGCTTTCCCCGATTCGTATGGCAATTACCAGGGAATCACGGGTGTCCCTGATTTTCTGTTTTACGGTTTGTCTTTTTTTGGACTTTCCCTTTGTGTTCTTTGCATACTTTTCGATATGTTGGAACATTGCTTCTTTATCGTCATCGGACATTGATAATGAGGGCAGCAACGCAACCGATTCCTTGAAGTTGGCTACATCCATTCCGGTCAGGAAACCGGAGAATACCAGGTGCCGGTTGGGGTCGTATATTTTTTCTGCGCCAAGTGCCATGGTGATATCGTACAGGCCGCTGGCTACACCAAGCCAGGCGTGATGGAGGGCAGTTGATCCACCCGCACATGCATTCTCCACGTTTGTCATTGGTATCGTGTCAATACCAAGAGGTCGTAAAGCAACCTGGCTTCTTATGCAAACCTGTCGCCGGTATTCTCCCCATGCAGAATTAGCGAACCAGATAGCCTGTATATCATCTTTTTTAAGGCTGGCATCTTCGAGGCAGGGGAAAACTGTCATCCTGCACAGGTCGGATATTGACCTGTCGAGGTGCTTTCCGAACTTCACCGTGTGAGCTCCAATTATATATACGTCTCTCATCTGATTACTCCTCACGCATAATATGTGAGTGCATTCTACAGGGTTAACAGGGTGATGTCGTGTACGGCGTGAAGTGGCTGAAACAAAACTTCAGGGAGTGTAATCTCAAGTTTTTTGAAGAATTTTACTTTCGGAGAGAATACGTTTCATGTTTTGCATGGATATAGAATCGCGGGATATATCAAGAATTGAGGTGCCATCCAGGTCAATTCTTGATATATCACTATCAGCAGGCACATGCCCGTAATAATTGATTCCGGCTGATTTGATGTTGCGTACAAGTTGCGGTTCTGCCTTTTCTACCCTGTTAAAAATGAGACCGGTACGCAGGGGATTCATTGATGGGATGCGATCTATGACCTCCATGATCATTGATGCGGTTTTAACACCACGCATTGTATTATCGCTGACGATGACCGGGAATTGTACGGTGTTCATAACCTGTCGATTTACCTGCTCAAATCCTGCTTCGGCATCAATAATAATCCAGTCGTATTCTTCACTTATTGAAGTGATAGTATCCTTTAGAAGGGAATTCAATGAGCAAAAACATCCAAGTGTATCAGTCTGCCCCATTACTATGAGGCTGTATCCTTCAGCCTCGTGCAGTGATGCAAGAAGAAGATAATCAATGATATCAGCCAGGGGGGCCTTGTCATCCTCCGGGGATGTGGTTCGTACCTGCCGGATAATCTCTTCTCGTGCCTGTCCTATGGTTGTATACTCTTTCACATTCAGGGCGGTAGCAAGCCCCATCGCAGGATCAGCATCAATAAAAAGAACCCGTTCCCCTTTCTCAATGAGTATTTTCCCGCATATGGCGGATAGAGCGGTTTTGCCCACCCCTCCCTTACCCGTGAAGGCGATGGTTTTTCCCATTATTTCCTCTTTTCTTTTTTATTATTTCCCTGATGATATCACAGGAGGCCATATTCTCGCAGTGTGTACAATCCAGGTCTTCACAGACCAGGGACCCGTCTTCTTCGAGTGAAATGTTGCGATTTGTACCGTTAATGATCCTGGCCCTGAGATCTACGGACTCCATTTCCTCTACGATATCCGGTATACCCATCACTACCATTACCTCTACTGCGCTGATGGCTGGATGTAATTGACGATACGCATGGGCAAGACACTGGGCAAGTGAATATGATGAAAAACCTGATTTTACCAGATTATGGTGGAGACGTACCCACATCTTGCCTGGCATACTGCGAATCATGTATCCCGGCAGCATATTGGAAAGATGGCGCAGGGCCTGGAAGTTTGGACCGCTTGTGTCGAGAGATTCTTCTATCTCGGTCATACTGCAAACAGCGGCCGTAACTGGTCCCGGCATTGCTTCTTCCATCTCAATGCCTCCGATTAGTACACGGTTGCGGATAACTCCTTTCCGGTGTGTCCACAGCAGCGTGTTTACTGCCCGGTGATGGGGTGATCCAATTTCCAGGGCGGTGTCTTCTGCGGTGACGATTACGGGTTTTTTCACTCCATGGGGTGACCGCAGATTAAACCTGTCAGCTTCAATGCCATCATCAAGTGGATACTCCATGAATCTTCTTGTGGTGTTTCCGGTTATTTTGTGTATGACCTCAATAAGAGGTGCATGATCCTGTGTCTTTTTATTATTCACTTTTTCACTTATCATGGATTTGTTTTCTACCCGTCCCATTTTTTCTTTCGTGTGATACCATTGTCCTTCCCTGTGCAATAAGGGCTGCGCCAAATGCTGCAGGCATTTGCGGGTCAATAGATATGAGAGAAATATCTTTCTTTGAATAACGTTCAAGAGCGTGTATGTATGCAGGTATCTTTGCAAGTCCCCCTGCCATGACAATTGTATCACCGGAATCCACACCTTCCAGGAGTGTTATGGTTTTTAATGTTATTACATTGAGAACACCGGCGATGATATCTTCACCACATGTTCCCGCGTTTACCTGGCTGATGACATCGCTTTCGGCGAACACGGCACAGCTGTTCACGATATTATATGGATTTGTTGATTTGGATGCTGTATGTGATACTTCATTAATCGAAATATTCAATGCCGCGGAAATCATCTCCAGGAACCTGCCACTGCCGGCTGCACATTTTTCATTGACATGGCTTTCTTCGGGGAAGCCATGTTCATTGACAGTAACCACCTTTATAAATAGTCCACCGCTGTCTATCACCGTGTTGGTATCCCGTGACAGGAAACGAGCGGCACGTGCAAGGCAGAATGATTCCTGTATGGTATATGCCGCCTGTTTTACAAGGTGTGCACCGTATCCCGTGGCTATTATTTTCTTTACATGTCTTTTCCGTACCCGGGTAGAACTGAAATTGGCGGCATCTGCAAGTGCCTCTTGAAAACAGGCCTTAAGTATTCCCCTGAAATCGGCAGCCAGTTCTATACAGCTTGAACCCATCATAATGTTCCCATCAGTGATTGCCACCTTTATGAAACGAGTTCCCACATCGATACCCGCCGTCAGCATTTTGCCTCCGATGGGACCCCTTTTTTTGTGTATGTATCACCCGCGAAGAGGGCTGCACCAATAGCGCCGATAAGCTGTGAATCTACTGGAAGTTTTTTGAAATGTATATCCATGTATTTCTCAAGTTGACGGACAACACCCATGTTTTTTGCTACACCCCCGGTAATACATATACTTTCGCGCACCGGGACGGCCTTTGCCAGTGATGCAACACGTTTTGCGACGGCGTCGGTAAGCCCGTGGGCTATGTGTTTCAATTTTTTTTTGCGGTACATGGCATCAAGAACTTCAAGCTCCATGAAAATGCTGCACTTGTTTGATATGGGTACTGGTTTCCGGGATTTGAGTGAAAGCCTGCCCAAATCATCAAGTGGAACCCCAATTGTGGCTGCAAGCATCTCGAGTGATCGTCCTGTACCGGCAGCGCATTTATCATTCATAATGAAGTCATTGATAAACCCCGCGTTATCAATTGAGATGACCTTGCAGTCCTGGCCGCCAATATCTACCACTGTACGGATTGACGTGTCAAGCCAGTGTGCCCCTCTTCCATGACAGGATATTTCACTGATGTGCATGTCCGCGAATGGAATTTCCAGCCTGCCATACCCGGTGCTGCAGAGGTAATCAATATCATCGTGAGACAGGCCAACCCGGTTGAGTACTATATTCATGATAGCGTATGATGATTCAGCTGCAGTGGGCCTGACAGGCAGTATCCCCTGCGATAGAATTTTACCCGTATCAAGGTCTAAGAGCACCGCCTTTGCAGTGAGGGACCCTATGTCACATCCGGCTAGCAGCATGCATCATTCCTTCCAGTGATATGGAATAGATGGGTACATTCAGGATTACCCGGATATCTTTTTATCTAAAAATGTAAATCCTGTCAATGTGCAAATGGTACACGTGTTGAATTTCATGAAAAGATACTTTACCTGGTGTACCTGTGCACTAATGGTGCACACTGCAGGTGGAATATACTCCATAAATATTATTCATACTAACTTCAGGCAGTGCATTGTTTAGCTATTGCGTAAAAATGTATAATATTGTTATATGATGTTACGGTTATTGATTACCGGGGAAAATTACTACGTAAAAAAATTTTTGCGCACCTGGAGTGATGATGTTTTCGCGAAAAAAACAACTACGCAGCCGGGAATTGCTGAAATTCAACATTAATCACCGTCTTAATCTTCTCTATGCTGCATTGTATGTCCCCAGGTTGTTATATTTCGTTTTATGGATTTTACGGCCATTTTACGAGAGAAATGAAAACTGGCTCAATAAAACCTGGCGATACGGGTTTCTCACTATTGGCGGAGGAATTATGCATCCCGCCGAAATGCGGGCCTACCGTGCAGGCATAAAGGCTGTGATTGATAATTTCAAAACTGCACTTGCGGCAGAAAGGAATAATGAACCATTAGCCTGGGTTGAATGGATACTGAATGCTGAAATAATTGAGGCTTTTGACATAGCCTCTTTTAATACAGAAAGTCTGAATATCTTTGGCAACACCATGGGATCTGAATATCCCCCGGCGTTGATTGCAGAAGCCGAGTCGCAGGGGGTTCCAGTAGAGAATTGTTCGGCTGTTAAACTCAGCGTGGGATCATATTTTCTCAAGCAAATACCGGAACCCACACTGATCATCGCGGCTTCTCATCCATGTGATTCAAGTATCTCAGTATACCAGATACTGGAATACCTTACGGGGGTTCCTACTTTCGCTTATGATGCACCATACTGGAAGGATGAGAATTCCTACGATTACTTTACGAAGAATACCTGGGATCTCATTGATTTCCTGGAAAAACAACTGGATAAAAAAATTGACTGGGAAAAGCTCCGTGAAGTGCTTGAACGGGTTAACGAGATTAATTTCTACCTGCGTGAAGTATGCGAGATGAACAGGGCCGTTCCATGTCCCGGTACAATGATCTCCCTTGCCCTTACCTGGGTTATCAGGGAAGTTGCCGTACGTTCTCCGCTTGCAGTTTCCATGGCAAAAGGGGTCTACGAAGCAACAAAGTATCGTTTTGATAAAGGGGTAGGGGTTGTCAAAAATGAACGTGTTCGGGTTTTAATGTGGTTCCCGCCAATCGGTTTCTTTACGTATATATTCAAGTGGATGGAACACGAATTTGGTGCCGTGGTGGTGGCAGACTTTATCGGGCACATATCAACTATTCATATCAATACTGAAACCCCCGAAACCATGGTACATGACCTTTCCCGCAGCCAGCTGCATCTTGGCATGGGACGGCAGTGTCATGGACCGGTGGAATTCATCGTCGATGAACTGGAGAAAATGCTGGAGGACTATTCGGCGGATTGTGTTTTCTTTATGGGACACAATGGATGTAAACACGGCTGGGCTGCCCTGAAAATAATAAAGGATTTTCTCAAAAAGAAGGGTATGCCTGCCCTTTATCTTAATCTTGATATTATGGATAAGCGACATACCTCTGAGCAGGAGATTAAAAAAGAAATTACAGATTTTTTCAGAAGTCATGGATGGGCATAGATGAATGACAGGAAAAAAACATCACACTTGAAAATACTGGAGAAAATAGCTGATATTGCTGCATCAGAACGCAATGACTACCTGATGCGGGCAAAAAGATCAGGCAGGAAGGTCATCGGGTTTTTCTGTTCCTATGTGCCGGAGGAAATAATTCATGCGGCGGGATTTATTCCGTATCGAATGCGTGCCGTGGCAAGCAGCGGAACAGAGAAAGGAGATATATATTTTTCATCATTAAATTGTACGTTCGTACGACATTGCTTTGATAAGGCGTTAAAGGGCGATTTTGATTTTCTGGATGGTATTGTCTTTTTAAACGGATGTGATCACACCCGTCGTCTTTATGATAACTGGCGCTACGCTGACATACCTCCAGTATTTCGTTACATGTTCGTCGCACCTCATAAAACCGGCACCACCGCCGAAAAACGATTCAACGATGAGATTGGAGTGTTTAAAAAAGAATTGGAAAGGCATTTTAATGTAACCATTTCAGATGAGACACTGGCCTCTTCAATCAAGCTGTATAACAGGAAACGTGCACTCCTGCAGTCAATATATGAAACAGGAAAATCCAGGGAGGTGCCTCTCAGGGGTAGTGAATTTTTGCGGCTAATGCTTGCCCTTACTGCCATGCCGGTTGAAGACAGTATCGCGCTGCTTGAAGAGCTTAAAGGGGAAATACAGGGACGATCTACGGCACGCACCGGTGACCTGCGCATCTTCTTAGCCTCCGGGTGCGTTGAAGAGCCGGATCACCTGGAGCTTATTGAAGAACTCGGTGCATCTATAGTGGCGGATAATATATGCCTGGGTACCAGGAATTTTGACCTGGCAGTCTCTGAAGATGATGAACCGGTTCCTTCCCTGGCGAAGCGTTATTTATACCACTTGTCATGTCCCCGCATGATGAATACTTCCAGGGAACGCCTGGCATATATGCAGGATACCTGCAGGGAATTCCAGGTAGATGCCATTATAGCCGAGAAACTCAAGTTCTGTGATCTCTGGGGTGGAGAACTGTTTCTATACAGAAAGGAAAGCAGGAAACTGGGAATACCATTACTGGCTCTTGAACGTGAACTGTATGGGGGTAGTTCAGGTCAGATGCGAACACGGATCCAGGCCTTTTATGAGCAGGTAAGAAACCGGAAAAACACAGCCGATGTCCTCTTTCGCGCGGCTGGAGATGATTACCAGGCAAGTAATAAAAATCCAGTTGATTGATGGAATGTGATACTGCCAATTTAAGGAGAAAGTACTATGAAATACAATGCGAAGAATTATGAATATATCATCGTGGGATCAGGTCCTGGAGGGGCCCCCGTGGCATTCGAACTGGCAAAAGCGGGAAAGAGGGTGCTTCTTCTTGAGCGTGGGGCGTATCATACCAGGTTTCTCGGTTTACCTTTCGGGATGCGGCTTTCTGAACGTTTCTTCGTATTCAATCGTTCTAAGGAAGGAGTGGTTATGGAAAGGGGGATCACCGTGGGGGGGTCTTCAATGATATACCAGGGAAATGTATTTGAACCCAGGAATGCCTTTATAGAAGCCATGGGGATGGACTTCAGGCAGGAGGTGAAAGAGATCAAGGATGATATCGGGACAAGTACATTACCTTCCAGTTTTTATGGCCGCAATGGTCATGTGGGTTTGCAGCGACTCATTGATGCGGCAAGTGAAATGGGCATCCCTTTTGAGGAGCAGGAGAAATTTGTTGATCCGGAGCGATGTAAAAAAGGATGCGATGCATGCATGATGGGATGCCCGCACGATGCGAAATGGACCACCCGTCGCCTGGTAGACCAGGCCATTGCGGAATATCCTGGCAATTTTGAATTACGGGCTTCATCCCCTGTAGATACACTCATTTTTTCCGAAGGCCGGAAGAAGGTTATCGGGGTGCAGTTGCGTAACGGTGAAAAGATATATGGTGACAGGATAATACTGGCAGCCGGAGGAATAGGCAGTCCGGCTATAATGCTTCGTTCGGGAGTGAACACTGTTGGGAAGCGGTTCTTCATGGATCCCATGACAATACTGTATGGTATCAGTAAAGAAAAGAAGGGCGGTCAATGGGGAGAGCAAACCTTCAGCCATGCAATAGAATCATATTCTGAAAGTGATGGTTTCATGATCGGGAATAACGCGGCCATGGGAACCTACATGGTGATGAGTGCTATAAGGCCGGGTGTGGCCCTGGAAAACTGGTACAAGTTTCCGTGGGTCAAGAGGGGTATGGGACTTTTTGTAAAACTGGCAGAAGATGATCGAGGGGAGATCTATCCCAATGAACGTACCAGCAAGCCCATGACCGAATCGGATCATCGTAGAATGCAGCGTGGTGTTGACGTGGCCATCGATATAATGGTCAGGGCTGGCGCAAAAGAATCAAGTATTTCCCAACTGAGATGGGCAGGAGGACATCCCGGGGGGACTATTGAAATCGGGAAACATGTTAACAGGAAATTCCAAACGGAATTTGAGAACCTGTATGTGTGTGATGCAAGTATATTCCCGGTTTCTCCGGGAGCTCCACCCAGTTTATCCATAATGGCCATGTCAAAACTGCTTTCAAAATACTTGAATGGAATAGTAACACCGGAAGAGCGGATGGTGGGAACCCATGCAAATGTATGAGATCCAGTAAAATAGACACTTAGTTTTTTATACTTCCGGATGTGAACGGGGGATACAATGAAAATGTTTCTGAAATTGATATACGTTTTTCCTGCCCTGGTAATTCTATTACCGTTGAACGGTATGGCTGATTCGAACTGGCAAAAGGTACTTGTTGATGATGGTATAACGGTATATACCCGGCCAGTGGAAGGTTGTTCCCTGGATGAATTCAAAGGTGTTACTGTTGTGCAGGCCCCGATGCACACCTGCCTGGCAGTACTGAGGGATGTTCCATCACAGCCACAATGGATGGGGGACTGTGTTGATGCGAAAGTGTTAAAAACGTTCAATAAAAACCATATCGTCGCATACAACATCATACAGCTTCCATGGCCTTTAAGTGAAAGGGATATCCAGGTGGATACGAGGTTTACTATAGAAGATGACAGGGTGGTGGTGGCCATGAGTGTTTACCCGGAGATAATTGAACCTGTCACTGAAAAGCATGTCAGGATTACCGACTTCAAGGCTACCTGTATTCTGAAAAAAACGGGTGAAGAAACAACCAGCGTAACTTATATCAACAGGGTTAATCCCATGGCACCAGTTCCCGCGGCAATTGCTACCCGGTTTCTGAAAAAAAATCCTGTTACAACGTTGCGTGGGTTCAAGCGTATGGTGGTACATGAACGTTATCGATAAACTGGCATAACGTAACGTATTTATAATGAGACAGCACTGTATTCTCTAAACAGTGAATACAGTGCTGAACAGGAATCTTATTCTTTGTACATCCCCTCAATCACATCAGCGAATTTCTTTTCAACCACTTTTCTTTTAACTTTCATTGTTGGTGTGATTTCACCTTCTTCCTGCGAGAACTCCCTGGGCAGCAGGGTAAACCGCTTGATCTGTTCTACCCGGCCAAGGTCTTTCTGGCGTGCCTCGATAAGTGACCAGTAGAACTCACGTACCGCGTCGTTCTCAACCAGGTCTTCCCTTGATGAATATTCCAGTCCACGTTTCTTAGCCCAGTCTTCAAGTGCATCGAAAGAAGGCACAATGAGTGCTGACAGGTATTTTCGGGCATCTCCGATGATGGCAGCGTATTCGATGTAGAGATCCTCGGTGAGGAGTGTTTCGATCATCTGCGGGGCGATGTTTTTACCGCCGGCAGTAATGATGAGGTCCTTGATGCGGTCTGTGATGAACAGGTAGCCGTCCTCGTCAAAGTATCCCACGTCTCCCGTTCTGAACCATCCATCGTCGGTGAATGCTTCTTTTGTTTTATCAGCTTTCTTGTAGTATTCCTTGAATATATTTGGCCCCTTCGCCTGTATCTCTCCGGTTTCAGGGTCAATACGTGCTTCGGCAAGTGGGGTGAGTGGGCCCACGCTGCCAAACTTGAGGCAATGCACACCGTTCATGGCGATGACCGGTGCTGTTTCGGTGAGGCCATATCCAGGGGTGATGATAACACCGCAATTGAAAAAGAACCGCTGGATCTCCGGGTTAAGTGGAGCGCCGCCAACGTTCACGTGATGCATGTTCTTGCCGAAAAGACCCCGTACTTTTTTTAACACAAGGGCGTACGCGATGGCGTACTTCAACCTGAGGTAGAGTGGTACCGTTTTTTCATGATACCGGTACGAACCGGCCTTTTCTCCCACCCCTGTTGCCCAGTGAAATAATTTTTTCTTTAATGGCGATGCCTTTTCAACACCTGAATATATCGTTGAATATATCTTTTCAAAAAGCCTCGGGGCTCCATTCATAACGGAGGTGGCAGCTTCTTCCATGTATTCAAGGATCTCGTTATGATCTTCGCAATAGTATATATGTCCTCCCATCTGCATGACGCCATAATTCCAGGAGCGTTCCAGCACGTGGCTTAAGGGCAGCATGGCAAGTGTTGAATCGTCATCACTCAATCCACCCTGGGGATATCCGCCTACGGACCAGCTGTTATGAAAGAGGCTCTTGTGGGTGTGTATTGCTCCCTTTGGTTCACCCGTTGTACCGGATGTATAAATAATTGTGCAATTGTCGTCGTAATGACACCGTGCATGGATATCCTCGATCTCCTTTGCGTGGCTTGCATTTCTTCCCATGGCCAGAAAGTCTTCCCACATTATTACTCGTTTGTCAGATGCATGAATCTTGGTATCACGATGAAATACCACTATGTTCTCAAGCGTGGGGCACTTGTCCAGCAACTCGTAAGCCCTGTCGTACTGCATCTGCCGTCCTACGAAAAGTACCCTTATTTCTGCATCGTTGACAATGTATTCAGTTTCACTTGTGGTGTTGGTCGGATATATGGGAACTGTAATGTCACGGATTGAAAGGGCACCCAGGTCTGCAATATGCCATTCTGCCCGGTTGGGAGAGAATATCCCCACCGCCTGCTCTTCGCGGAGTCCCAGTTCCAGAAGTGCAGATGATACATCATACATTTGTTCAGCAAGCTGTTTCCAGCTGATGGTTTCCCACGTACCATAGGGCTTGTGGTGCAGTTCTGCCCGGTCGCCGTATTCTTTTGCCCTGTCGAAAATCATAAGAGCAGTATGCTTGTTTCTTTCCAGGAATTCCTGAAATTCCATTTCGAATTTGTCTTTCTCAACCAGGTATTTTTCTGTCAGGTTTTCTCTTTTTGGGGATCCTGCTGCTTTTGTCATTATTATCTCCTTGAATGATAGAGTATTTCATACTGATTAGATTAACCATCTGACCAGTTTGTGACGGTAAGAATAATATACTACCAATAGTGGATATAATCTATATTCATTATTTGAATGCAAGCATTTTATATTTTGTTGACTATTTAACGGACAAAACAGCAGGGCTCTGACCCCCATACTGATTGAATTGTACCGGGTTGCTCGCAGTATTAAAAAACTGCTTTTTATTCGGTATTTATTGATAAAAAAAATGTGATCGGGATATTTGCCTATTGTTATATACCATATTGTATGATAGTGGTGTATCATGTCTCCGAAATTGTTGCGTACCAGGATATTCGTAATTCGTGGAGACAGTAACCACCTGATTTAATATATACCCCCATTCCAGGGGGTAATTTTTTATCAACCGTTTTGACCTTCCAGTATTTCTGTTACTAATATACAATACACGCTTGACTGAACCAGGTATTGGTTATATACCTTGTGCAGCTTGTAAATCCGGGGGAAAGGTATATGGGTGACAGGGGTAGTAATAATTCATTAGTGAGCAGGCGAAAATTTCTGGGGCTGTCGGCGTCGGTTGCGGCCGGGGCGGCACTGTCCGGGGTTGGTGCAGGCTTGTTATCCGGTTGCGGCAGCAATGAGTGGAAAGCCAGGCGCTATCACCGGGTTATCTTTCATAACTGTGGTGTTTTTGACGGGATCCGTCCCTATCTGCAGCGTGGACTTGGTGTGGTGGTGGAATGGGGTCGAATCGGGGCGGTAACTGCCCAGTGGGAGCTTGAGAACCTGGAGGGCGCCACCTATATTGATCTTAAGGGAGCCACCCTTATGCCCGGCATGATCGACAATCACGTCCACATCACCGTTCCGTTTATGTATGACGTGAATCTTGATACTATTTTACAAATGGATGACCAGATCCGAAAGAATTTTAAAAGCTGTGTGATGAAGGGAGTCACCACGGTACGTGACCTGGGGGGATTTCCCGGTAAGATAAAAAAATTCAAGGAATTATCGGATAATTATGAAATCCCCGGCCCCAGGGTATACAGCTCACTTTCTCCAATTGCTGCAAGGGACGGCGCGCGTATGGGTGCACCTGAGAAGGCCCCGTACTTTACCAATCCTGTGATCAAGTGGCTCCTGGGAGGCAATTATGCTGAGCGTGCTGAAAACCTGGAAGAGATAGAGACCGCATGCAGGGAGATGACAGGGAAGGGTGCGCACTGGCTGAAGACATTGCACCAGGACCATTCTTACTCGTACAATCCCCGTCCCCTGCCTAATCATTCGGAGGAAGGATACCGCCTGATAGCCCGGCTCGCTCATGAAAACGACCTGAAATGTGCACTGCACGAGCCGTTGCTTTCCGGGTTCAGGATGGGGGTTGCCACCGGCTTTGACACCCTTGAACACATGCCCATGGACGGGATCATTCCCGACAGGTATATTGAAAAATTCGTGAAACAGGACATGGCCATGGTGCCCACTCTCATGGCATACGGTGATGTCTTCATAGAAGATGATCTGCTGGAAATGGTTGAAAAGCGGGGAGAAGAATTTCTTGTGCCCGAAGCGGTGAAGCAGATGAAAAAAGAACTGCAAAAGTCGCTGGCACAGGAGAAAGAGGATCTCTCAATGGATGAACGAAAGAAGCTCATCTTTGACCGGCAGTACCTGAAAGATATGCACAAAAACCAGGTGGCCAATCTCCAGAAGCTGTACCGGGCAGGGGCCACTATTGCGCCGGGTACCGACCTGGGCGGCTATTACAGCGGTTTTTTCGGCAGGTTCACGGAGGAGTTGAAAAGGTACGTTAACGCCGGTATCCCCAATGGAGAAGTATTGAAAATGGCAACGTACGGAAATGCGAAGGTGCTGGACAGGCATAACCGCATCGGGTCAATAAAGCCTGCCATGTATGCCGATCTTATAGCGGTTGACGGCAACCCCCTTGAGGACATCTCCACCCTTGACAGGGTGAAGATGGTGATGAAGGGGGGCGGCATCATGCGTATGGACGGGGACCTTAGTACATAGCTTCAATAAGGTGGGAGTATCGTTCTCCAACCACTTTGCGTTTTACTTTCAGGGTGGGGGTGAGTTCCCCTGTTTCCTGGGTGAGTTCCTGGGGTAGCAGGGTGAAGTCCTTGATCTGCTCTACCCGTCCGAACTCCTGGTTTACCTGGTCAACGATTGTGCGGTAATAATCTTTTACCGTGTCCATGGCCACCAGGTCCTCACGGTTGTCAAATGAGATGCCCTTTTCTGCAGCCCAGGGTTCCAGTTCAGGGAACGCAGGAACGATAAGGGCGGTGATATATTTACGGCCGTCACCTACAACCGCGATCTGTTCTATAAAAGGCTGTATGAGAAATCGTGCCTCGATAACCTGGGGTGCGATGTTCTTCCCGCCGGAGGTAACGATGATGTCCTTCTTGCGGTCGGTTATCTTGAGGTACCCCTCTTCGTCCAGTATTCCGATGTCCCCTGTTTTGAGCCAGCCGTCTTCGGTGAACATCTCTTTTGTCATGTCAGGTTTGTTTAGATAGCCTATCATGAGCTGTGGCCCCCTGGCCAGTATTTCACCGTCATCAGCAATTTTAACTTCGGTGCCGGGAAATGGACATATCCAGCCATCAGACTTGACGGGCCGTATTGCGGGAGAGCCGTCAACGGTAATGACCGGTGATGCCTCGGTCAGGCCATAGCCTTTACGGGCCTGAACCCCCATTGCCCAGAAGAAATCGTGAATCTCCCGCGCAAGTGGTGCGCCGGCAGCCCCCCAGCATACACACCTGTCGAGTCCAAGTGCGGCTCGCAGCTTGGAAAATACAAGTTTCCAGGCTATGGCGTATTTCAGGGCAACCATCGGGGGTTTTCGCCTGTTTGCCATAAGGTATGGGATGGCATCGAGTCCTGCCTGTATGGACCAGTTAAATATTTTCTGTTTCCCTGCAGGGGATTCCTTCACTTTGGCCATGATACCCGCATAGACCTTTTCGAAGACCCTGGGTACGTATATGCACATTTCCGGACGGTTTGTAACAAGGTCTTCGGCGAAAAAATCGGTACCGCGTGAGTAGGCGATGGTGGCACCCCGTTCCATCATGGAATAATAGTTCATGGTTCGTTCAACGGAATGGGACAGGGGCAGAAGTGAAAGGTTGACGAAATTTTCGGGCATGTCTTCCACTTCGTTAAAGGTAAGGCATATGAACATGATGTTGGAGTGGGAGAGCATTACCCCCTTTGGGTCACCGGTGGTACCTGATGAATAGATGAGAGTCATCAGGTCGTCCCCCTTTATGGCGTTTGTCCTTTTCTTTATTTCGTCTACCCTGAGGTTGTTTTTCCCTTCTTCTATTGCCTGTGACCAGGTAATAACCATGGGATCATCGTACTCAAGATCATCGAACACGATTATCTTTTTCAGTGAAGATAGATCCTTCTTCTCCTTTAACACGTTATCCACGTGAAAGGCACCGCCGCAGAAACAGATGGTTGAAGATGTATCTTTAAGCACATATGCGGCTTCCTTCGAAGAATTGGTGGCATATATGGCAGCATCGGCTGCACCAATTGAGAGAATAGCAAGATCGGCTATTGACCATTCCGGCCTGTTTTCCGAGTATATAGAAAGAATATCCCCGGGCTGTACCTCAAGCTGAATAAGATATGATGCCATGGCTTCAGCTTCCCCCACAGCATCACTCCAGCTCATCTCTTTCCATACCCCGTCATGGTAATACCTGTACAGGGGCTTATCCGGCCACTTTGCGGCACCATCGTGAAAAATATCAAGTACCGTATTCGTATCATAGCTGTATCTGGATCCCATATGGTTCCTCCTTAATAGTAAATACAATATAACATATTACAAATAATTATATACTAATTTGTATAATTATTCAAGTATTTTAATTTATTCGTCAAGAGAAAATGTTGGTCAAGTGAGCAGACGCTCAATGACGAAGTAGAACCAGGAGGCACTTCCCAGGTAAAAGAGCATCACAAGGAAGGCGTACGCTATCTGCCTGAAGAAGGAGAGGTAGTATGACCATCGCCATGCCTGGTATGCGGCAAGGCCAAGGAGTATCTCGGGTACCAGTATGTATACGGCAGCGGGACCGATCATCACGTCAAGGTTGGTTGCATACCAGGAGGGGATGGCCCACATGGTAAATTCCGATCCACCGAAAAGAAGGAGGGCCGCAAGTGCCACCATGCCGTTAGACCACCGGGTGTCGAGTGCTTCCTCAACCCGTTTCCCGATGTAAATGACAATAAAAAACGGTATTGTCCACAGGCCAGCCATGTAACCAGATACAGGGCCGAAGCTGAACAGGCCGTCCTCGGCGAAGACCAGCACTCCAAGCTGTGCAGAAAGGAACATATCGGGAAATACCTGGAAGACGCTGAGTATGAGGGCAAAACGCCAGATGTCCAGCCACCGGGGATGCCGGGTGATGACTGCATAGACGGGAAGACCTGCCACGTAGAGAATAACCAGTATACCCATGCGAATGCCAACCGGGATACCCGGCAGGAGGGCAAGTATCAGCACTGCCAGGATGCCGAATGCCACGTGAAAGATTGCTGCATGCCTGTCAGAAGAAGTGAATATTCCCTGCTGCTGTCCGTTCATAGTCTACCCCCGTGGATGAGATACGTTATTCTATATCTTATATTAAAGAAGAGTCAAGACGTTATATTTTTTACCGCAAAGTCGCAAAGAACGCAGAGAAGCGCAAAGGGGGAATAATATCTTAAAAAACAGGGTCTTTCCGGATTCTTGGGAATTGAAAATAATTTTTATAACAATAATCTATGAAATTGCAATTTACATAATTTTTTTTAACCGCAGATAAATGGAATTAAGTGAAAAGTGAAAGTGGTTGCCTCATGAAAAGTTCTTGATGAATTCATGGTACTATTTAAATGTACTATAATAGTTGTATCATGATATTACGATCCAGGAGGCCTCACATGGCAGACGATATATACAGGAGTTTACAGCAGCGGCTTGATATGTATTCACTTGGATTCCCGGAAACCTCGACCAGTATTGAGCTTGATATACTGAAAAGGCTTTTCAGTGATAAGGACGCGGAGTTGTTTCTGCATCTGTCTCCCCGTCTTGAAGAGCCATCAGTTGTGGCTGAACGTACGGGCCGTTCTGTACCCGAGATGGAAGAACACCTTGAGGACATGGCATCACGGGGACTATTGTTCAGGAAGCGTAAGGGTGATACGGTCAAGTACGGGGCTATTCCTTTCATGCACGGGGTGATGGAATTCCAGGTTAAAAGCTTTGACAAAGATCTGGCAGAGATGCTTGAACAGTATTATCAGGACGGCCTGCGTGCATCCATAGCAAAAAGTGCTGACCTGTTCATGCGTACGGTTCCCATTAACCAGTCAGTTGAGCTAACCCACGAAGTTGCCTCCTTTGAAGATGCGTGTGAGATTATTCGTAATGCGGAGACCATAGTGGTGGCAGACTGTATATGCCGCAAGGAAAAAGATATGCTTGGCAAAGGATGCGGTAAGCCAATGGAAACCTGTTTCATGTTCGGCTCAATGGCAGAATACTACATAGAGAATAAACTGGGAAGGCAGATCGACACTGAAGAAGGTATTGCAATATTAAAAAACGCGCAGGACGCGGGTATGGTGACCCAGCCTGCCACTGCGCAGAATCCATCGGGAATGTGCAGCTGCTGCGGTGACTGCTGCGGGGTGCTGCAGTCAATAAAGATGCATCCCCGTCCCGCGGAGATCGTTTTTTCAAATCACTACGCGGTAGTGGACGAAGATCTCTGCACCGGCTGCGGCTCGTGTCTTGATCGCTGCCAGATGGAGGCACTGGCAATGGGATCTGATGACATGCTGAAGATCAACCTTGACCGCTGCATCGGCTGCGGACTGTGCGTCACCGAATGCCCCACCGGGGCCCTGACCCTCCAGCTGAAAGACGAGGCAAAAAGACGGGTACCCCCCGTTTCCGGCGGCGAACAGATGATGGAAATGGCAAAAAAACGCGGGATACTATAAGGCAACCACAGAGGCTTAGAGGATTGAGTAGTAACAGGTAACGGGTGACGGGTGACGAGTGTAATATATGATCAGACTTGTTACCCGTCACCCGTTACCCGTTACTGCTTCTCCCCTCTGTACCTCTGTGGTGAAAATTAAATAAAGCAGATACTACCATGGCATCATTGATTCCTGATACAAAACCTTTTCATCCTAAACGATGGCCCTTTTACTACGGGTACTGGATTGCGGTGTGCATGATCGTGGGTACCATGTTCAGCGCGCCGGGGCAGACCATCGGGGTGTCGGTGTTTACCGATTTTCTTATAGACAACCTGGGGGTGAACAGGCTTTCCATTTCAACGGCCTACATGATTGGCACCATCATCAGTTCTTTCCTGGTGGGGTATGCAGGTATACTGCTTGACCGGGTGGGTATTCGACCTGTGGCGGCATTTGCATCTCTGGGATTGGGGCTTGTGCTTGTATACATGAGTCACGTGGATCATGTTGCCGGCTGGTTTGCCGACGTGATGGGGCCTGGCTGGTACCCTGCCATGTCTATGATAACGGTGACCGGTGGGTTCGTGCTGATGCGTTTTTTTGGTCAGGGGGTGCTTACACTGGCAAGCCGTACCATGCTGATGGAATGGTTTATCGAACGACGGGGACGGGTGAACGGTGTGGCCGGGGTGTTCATCAGCCTCATGTTTTCAGGGGCTCCACTGGTATTTGAAGAGCTTATCCAGGCGCATACATGGCGGGGTGCCTGGCAGGTGCTTGGTGTGGTGATCGGCATAGGGGTGACCGTGTTCATACTGCTTTTTTTCAGGGACAAGCCCGAACATTGCGGCCTTGAGCCTGACGGGTTCAACGTGAAGAAACCGGGTGGAGAATCAAAGAAGGCTGAACGAAACTACACCCTCGGGGAAGCCAGGAAAACCTACGTGTTCTGGATATACAACCTGGGATTATCCATGTTTTCGCTGGTGATGACCGCTATAATGTTTCATATCGTTTCAATATTCCAGGTAGAAGGACTTCTCAGGCAGGAAGCCATCTCAATATTTTTGCCCGCGTCAGTGCTTGCCATGGTGCTGCATCTTGTCGTGGGCACATTAAGTGATTTTACATCCCTGAAGTATTACCTGTTTCTCATACTTGGAGGACTCACCCTTAGCCTTGCCGGGGTGATCATGCTTGACGGGCCCTGGGGTAAGTACATGATCATAGCCGGAAATGGTGTGGCCAGCGGCATGTTTGGCACCCTGTCAACGGTAACTTGGCCCCGCTTTTTCGGCCGTGAGCACCTGGGGGCCATTGGTGGTCTTAACATGCAGTTCCTGGTGTTCTTCAGCGCCCTTGGCCCTTTCTTATTCGGATTATCACAGGATTACTTCGGCACCTACACTGCAGCCGTTGGGGGATGCCTGGGTGTACTTGTCCTGCTTATACTGGCCTCAACCCGGCCTGATCGTCTTCCGGAATAGGCAGCAGGTCAGCTGCAGTTGTCGCAATTGCCGCATTCAGTTACAGGCACCCCGAAGTAATGGTGAATATAGTCACGGCGGCAACTTTCTGTTCGGGCATAATGTACCATGTGTACCAGCCGTTCCCTGTCCCGCTCCATCTTTTGCTGAATTTTTTCTTCAGACAGTAACTCGTCGGGCAGTTCGTCGATCAGCCTGAAGGTGCCGTGTTCCAGGCTTCCCCCGGTAACCCCGAAGCGGTCAAAGATGTTCAGCACCGTTTGCAGGCGATGATCCCCCCTGTTCTTGAACACCAGCTTTTCCTGCAGCTCTTCATAGGTGGCAGACTGTACTGCTTCTCCCAGCGATTCAAGCAGCCGGTAGGTATTTCGTATGAAGGCGGCGTCGGGGTTCTTCCAGCGCATGAATTCCATCTGTACCGCAAGATCATCCTGCCCGTAGAGAAGAAGGCACTCAGAGTCCTTTCCATCACGGCCTGCCCGCCCTATCTCCTGGTAATATGATTCTACCGAGTCGGGTACCTCGGCATGAATGATGAGGCGGATGTCTTCTTTATCAATTCCCATGCCGAATGCGTTGGTGGCAAGTATGAGGGCGTTCTTTGCACGCAGAAATTTTTCCTGTACCCGGCGCTTGCTGATGGTGTCAAGCTTGCCATGGTACACCAGGTAGGGCTCACCCTGCATGTCAAGATAGGAGGCGAACCGTTCTATTCCCTGGATGAGATTGAAATATATAATACGGTTGCCCGGGGTTGACCTGATCTTATCAAGCAGTATGGCATACTTCTCACCATCATCCAGCACCTCCTCAACATGCAGTGACAGGTTTGACCTGCAGGTGCCTTCGTTATACACGGTGATCTCATCAACTGAAATACCAAGGGCGCGGACGATGTCCTGTTGCACCTTCGGAGTGGCGGTTGCGGTAAGGGCCATGGTGACGGGGTTTCCCAGTATCCCGCGAAACTCGGCGATGCGGGCATAGTCGGGACGGAAATCGTCTCCCCACTGGCTTACACAGTGAGCCTCGTCGATAGCAAGAAGCGAAACCGTCCTCCCCCCTATACTTTTTTTGAAGTCTTCTTTTCGGAAGCGTTCGGGTGATACATACAGTATGCGGTATTTCCCTTCCGCCACGTTTTTGTATCTTCTCTGGCGTTCACCTTTTGACAGGGTGGAATTGATAAAGGCGGCGTCGATGCCACGTTTTTCCAGCCCGTCCACCTGGTCTTTCATGAGGGCGATGAGGGGGGAAATGACCACGGTGAGCCCGTCCATGAGAAGGGCGGGCAGCTGGTAGCATACCGACTTGCCCATGCCCGTTGGCATGATGACCATGGAGTGTTTTCCGTCAAGGGTGCCCCTTATGATGGCTTCCTGCGAATCGCGGAATGTGTCCATGTTGAAATGTGTTTTTAGATGACCTTCCAGGGTGTTCATGGTTGCATGCTCTCCGTGTTATGTGTTTCAAAAGTATACCACGTTCATTAGTTTTTTCAGGGTGTAGTTATGCCGGTATGCATTTTTACCTGTGGGGAATGTTGTTTTTCAAAGCATAACACTTTTTAAAGGATTTACCAGTTGGTATTAATTATGATTGATTAAATTTGTATAGTATATTACTGTTGTACAAAATTAGTAATAGTGGTAGCGTATTAGTGGTATGTACTATTATAAATGTGCGGAGGCAGACAGATGCTAAAACCTTTGATGGAATCAAAAAGGGACTGGGATAAGGAATTCCAGGAATACCTGAACACCAATAAAACCCTTGCTTACATGATGCTTCAGAAGTCGGAAGAATTTGCTGACCATTACGCTCTTACCCAGCAGGTTAAAGGTGAATGGGAATCTATCACCTGGAGGGATTTTGGCGAGCAGATCAAGTCTATCGCCAAAGCTTTGCTTGAGATGGATATATTGAAGCCGGGTGAGATGGCCGGTATATTTTCAGCCAACAGGGCCGAATGGGCCATTGCCGACCTTGGTATTCTGACAACCAGGGCGGTATCGGTGCCGATTTATGCCACCAATTCCGTGGAAGAAGCGGAATATATTGTTAATGATGCCGAAATCAAGATCATATTTGTTGGAGACCAGGACCAGTATGACCGGTCAAAAAAAATTATAAAGGGAAACAAGTATCTCAAGAAGATCATTGCCATGGATCGTGATATCTCCATCGAGGGTGATGACAGCATGTATTTTGACCAGATGCTTGAGCTGGGCCGCAAGTCTACCATGGGTGACATGCTTGAGACCAGGCTGAAAGAGGTTAATCCTGATGATACGCTGACCCTCATCTATACATCGGGAACAACGGGGGCCCCCAAGGGTGCAATTCATACCCATAGAAGTTTTATGACCGGGATATATCCTTCGTACAGCCGTTTTCCCGAGGCGGGAACTGATACCGTGTCACTTGCAATACTGCCGCTGAGCCACGTGTTTGAGCGTATGTGGTCGTATGGTTGCATGAGTGCCGGGGTGCGGATCGCCTACTGTCCCGATCCCAAGCAGTTTGTTGACGTGATGTCTCACATAAAACCCCACTTTCTTACCAGTGTGCCCCGTATATGGGAGAAGGTGTACGGTACCATTCATGATGGTTTAAAAACAGCCCCCCCAGCCAAACGAAAGATGTTTGACTGGGCCACCCGCGTCGGGCTGGAAGTGTACCGCAATTTTCTGGCAGGGAAAAAGTCAGGAATCGGTTTGAAATTTCAGCACAAGCTGGCTGACACCCTGGTTATGAAAAAGGTGCGCCAGAAACTTGGAACGGAACGATGTAACGTGTATCACATCGGCGGCGCGGCGTTTTCTTCAGAGATTAACGAGTTTTTCCAGGCCTTCGGTATCAACATCGTTCAGGGGTATGGCCTCACCGAGTTTTTCCCTGTCTGCGTGGGATTTCGCGATACCGGGAAACCCGGTGCGTGCGGCCCCATGATACAGATGTGCGAGGTGCGCATTTCCGACGAGGGAGAGATTCAGCTGAAAGGCGGCATGTGCATGAGCGGCTACCACAAGAAGGAGAAGCAGACAAAGGAATGTTTCACCGATGACGGCTGGTTCAAGACGCAGGACGTGGGTGTTGTGTTCGTTGAAGAGAAACACGGTGACCCGCTTACCTACGTTCGCATCACCGATCGTATTAAAGATCTTATCATCACCGCCGGGGGCAAGAATATTTCTCCGCAGCAGATTGAGTCGATGCTGGGAGACGAGTTGATGGTTGAGCAGTTCGTTGCAATTGGTGATGGACGAAAGTTCATATCAGCCCTGGTGGTTCCAAACTTCCTCATGCTGGAAGACTATTGCAAGAAAAATGGTATCCCCTTTACCTCCCATGAAGAAGTGATCCGTGATCCGAAGATCATGAAATTGTACGAGGATATCGTTGCCGAGCGTACGAAGTCCCTTGGACGGGTGGAGCAGATCAAGAAGATCACCCTTCTCACAGAGGAACTCACACAGGAAGGTGGTGAGCTGACCCCAACCATGAAGCTGAAGCGTAAGCAGATCAACGAGAAGTACAGGCATCTCATTGAAGAGATGTATAAGGAATAGAACAGGCAGCATGATCTCCTCTCCACTTGCGGAGGGGAGATTTTTTATTCAGTGTGATTATAATATTCGGTGTACCTGTCAATGAGTGCGCGGATCATGTTCTGATAGGATACCCCCTGTTCTTCAGCTTTTTTCTTGAAAAATAATACACTGTCCTTGCTCAGAGAAAGGGTAACCTTTACAGTTTCTTCTTTTCTCAGTAGTTTCTCAGGTGGCGGAATAATGTCCCGCACCACCGTTGATGAGAGTATTGCATCCTCAATGTCGGGTGGTGCCTGTTTATACGTTGTTTTCTTCTTCATATCGTTTTCTCCCTTCTCTCCAGTATCCAGCACCAAAGATTCTTATCTGGTTATCTCTTATTGTAAAGCGTACTGTAGCGATCATTTCATTTATCTTGCCGAAGCAAAAATACCTGGTTTCTGTATTTGTTGTGTGCCTGGTATCAAGAGTTATAACCCTTTGCTTATCAAAAAATGCTTCCTGTGCCTTGTAAAATGAAATGCCATGTTTCCTGATATTTAAATAATTCTTATCATCATCCCATGTAAATATATACATATATTATACCATATAATTATATTTAAGATACGCAATACGGGATTTAACGTCAAATATTATTCAGTTTTAACGTTTATCCCTCACCTATTAATACGAAGGAAAACACCTGGTCAGAAAAAATTTTT